>NZ_JASATF010000021.1:0-136405 GCF_038440175.1 Cupriavidus sp. OTU4054 | reverse complement strand
GCGGTGGGGGGGTGGGGGGGGGGCGGGGGTCGCCCGCCCCCCCCCCCCGTCGGCCACGATGCTCCCCGTTCAACGCGGGCTTTCCGCCTCGGCGTTGGTCGCATGCTGCAGGAAAATCATTGCGCCCGTCATCACCCGAGTGGATGATGCGGAAAAACCACGACGAGGACGACACCCCACATGACTTTCAAGCACGCCCTGAAGGTAACCCTGATCGCCGGCCTGACCGCAGCCACGCTCACGACGCTGGCTGGTAACGCCATGGCCGCGGACGACCGTATGCCGCCGATTCCGGCCGACAAGCTCTCCGATGCCCAGAAGAAATCGGTCGAACTGCTGTCGGAAGGCACCCCCGCCGGCGGTACCCCGCGCAATATCGGCGCGGGTCCGTGGGTGCCGCTGCTGCGCAGCCCCGAACTACTCAACCGGTTGCAGCGCATGGGATCCTACCTGCGTTACGAAAGCGCGCTCGATGCGCGCCTGAGCGAGTTCGTGATCCTGCTGACCGCGCGCGACTGGAGCAATCAGTACGAGTGGCTGGCCCACCAGAAGCTGGCGGTCAAGGCGGGCGTGTCGCCCGCGGTGACGCAGGCCATCGCGGAAGGACGCCGGCCGACGGGCATGACCGCGGACGAGGAGATGGTCTACGACTTCATCGACGAACTGCTGCGCAACCGCAGCGTGAGCGATCCCACCTACGCGCGCGTCAAGGATCGCTTCGGCGAACGCGGTGTGATCGATCTGATTGCGATCAACGGCTACTACAGCATGCTGGCGGCCGTGCTCAACGTGGCGCAGACCCCGTTGCCGGGCGGTGCGCCACAGCAGATCCCGACGTTACCGAGGTAGCCGGCAATCAGCGCGCGCGCCTGGGCAGCACGGGCTGCACCACGCCCTCGACGCCGACGAGGCCCAGCACGGTCGTCATCGCCAGCTGGGCACCTTCCCACGCATGGGTCGGATCGAACCACTCGTCGCGCGAGTGCGAACCGCCGGACTTGCCGCCGCTGCCCAGGATCACCGCGGGAATCCCGAGCGACATCGGCACGTTCGCGTCGGTACTGCCGCCACGCAGCGAAGGCTTCTCCTTGCCGTTGCCCTGAATCACGCGCACCGCGGACTGCACGATGACCGAATCCGTCGCGGTCTGGCCCGCCGGGCGATCGCCGATCAGCTTCTTCTCGAAGGTGATCTGGTTCTTCGCTTCGGGCGACCAGCGCTTGTTCTCCTCGTTCACGCCGGCTTCGATCGCCGCCATGATCTGCTTTTCCGTCTCCAGCAGCGCGGGCGTGCCGTTCGAACGGATATCGATCGCCATGCGCGCATCGCCGGCGATCGCGTTCACCGAGGTACCGCCACCCACGGTACCGACGGTGAACGTGGTCTTCGGGTCGGTCGGCGTGCGCACATCGCTGATCTTGCCGATGGCACGGCCCATCGCATGGATCGCGCTCGGCAGTCCGAACGCGCCGAAGCTATGCCCGCCCGGACCCCGGAACGTGATCTCGTAGCGATGGCTGCCCGTGCCCTGCGTCAGCACGCTGCCGCCGGTACCGGGCTCGAGGCCCACCATGCCGTCGATATCCGGATGGTCGCGGAACAGCGCCTTCATGCCACGCAGGTTGCCCAGTTCTTCTTCCCCCACATTGCCGACGAACACGATATCGCCGACCGTGCGTACCTTGTTGTCGTTGAGCACCTTGATCATCGACAGCAGCACGGCGAGCCCGCGCGTATCGTCGGCGATGCCCGGCGCATAGAGCTTGCCGTCGCGCTCCTTGACGGTCACGTCGGTGCCTTCGGGAAACACGGTGTCGAGGTGCGCGGACACGACGATGCGGGGACCGTTGCCGGTGCCCTTGCGCACGCCGATCGCATTGCCCTCGCTATCCATATGCGCATCGGACAGCCCCAGCGCCTTCAGCCGCGACAGAAAATATTCGGCGCGCTGCTTCTCCTTGAACGGCGGCGACGGGATCTGCGTCATCGTCTTCAGTTCGGCCAGCGTCCGCGCGTCGTCGGCCTGCATATCGGCCAGCACCTTCTTCACGAGCGGCGCGCTCTCCAGCTTCGTGTACGCGCCGTCCACCGCCGGCGACACGGGGCCGACGGGAAACGTCTGCGCACCGGCGCCGTGGCTCGCGAGCACGAGCATCGCGACGGGTGCGGCAACCATGGACGAACGGACCAGCTGCAAGGCATTGAAGCGATTTCGAATGGTCATTGGGGGCGCTATGTCATGTGTGTAAGACATTAGATTCTGCCAGCACATCCGCGCGAGGGCGACTACCTGTGTCGCTACGGCAACGCAGGCCTTGACGCGTGGCCGCCGCCGCATGCCGCGCCCGCATGGCTGCGCTACGCATCGCTCATGGCAGGCCCTTCGCGCAAGGCTCACACTGAAGACACGTACCGGAGCCCCCCATGGACACGAACCTTGCCATCCTTGTCGACCGCGCCTGCATCGCGCTGACGCTGCGGCCCGGCGACATCCTCCGCTGCCGTGAGGGCATGCTATGGCTGACCGCGGAGGCGCGCGGCTGCTTCGTGGATGACGTGGTGCTCGCGCCCGGCGACTGCTACCGGGTGACCGCGCGCGGCCGCTACTTCGTGAGCGCGCCCGGCGGCGAACCCGCGCTATGCGCGATCGACGCTTCGCTGCGAATCCAGTCGGCAACGCGCCGCACGTCCTCGCGCGGGTGGTCGCTCGCGTGGATCAGCCAGTAGGCATTGGGACTCGGCACCCGGTCGGCCAGGCCCGGCACGACCATCAGCTGACCGCCGTCGATCAGCGGCTGGATCAGCTGGAGCCGTCCCAGCGCGACGCCCTGCCCGGCCAGCGCCGCGTGGATGGTCTGGTCATAGAGATTGAACCGCAGGATGCCGCGCTTGCTCGCCTGCCGATAGCCGCGCTGGTTGAGCCAGCTGCGCCATTGCAGCCACGGTCGCGGGTCGTCGAAGTCGAGCAGCGGATAACGCGCGAGCGCGTCGACGCCCGTCCCCGCCTCCACACCCAGCGAAGGATGCGCGACGGGCGCGATCGTCTCACCGAACAGCCGCAGTGCGCCCGCGGGCGCGGCGGCCTCGCGGCAATACCGAATGGCGAGGTCGATACCGTCGGCACGCAGGTCGCTGATCTGGTTGCTCGCGGACAGCCGCACGTCGAGATGGGGATACCGGCGCTGCAGCGTATTGAGCCGGGGCAGCAGCCACAGCCCGGCGACGCCGATGCTCGCGGTGACCGTGACGGGCTGGTGCCCTTCTCCGCGCCGGATTTCGGCCGCCACGTCCTGCACCTGCTGCAGTGCGGCATCGGCCGTCCGGAACAGCCGCTCGCCCTCGGGCGTGAAAGCAACGCCGCGATGCTGCCGGACGAACAGCTGCACGCCGAGCTGGTCCTCGAGCGCGCGGATCTGCCGGCTCACGGCCGACTGCGTCAGGCACAGATCGTCCGCGGCCTGCGTCACGCTCATGCGCCGGCCCACGGCAACGAAGCCCTTGAGCAGATCGAGTGGAAACAGTCTCGCAAGCGCCACGGACATGCGGAATCCTCATGCGTAAAAGCAGAATGCCTCCATTAAAACATGGCCGTCCAGCTGCTGCCATGCGCATCAGGAATGGCAAACTCGGCGAAATATCGTTTGCAGACGGCGCGCGCATGGACTGAAATCAGGGCATCCCAATCCGCGCCGGAACAATTCGATGGAACACTCTCCACAACGCTGGTGGCAAACGACCTGGGGCCTCGTGCTCGCGGGCGGTCTGGTCATGGGCATCGCCCTCGGCGTGCGCCATGTTCAGGGCATGTTCCTCCTGCCCATCATCATGGACCGCGGCTGGACGCGCGAGAGCTTCGGCCTCGCGATGGCGGTGCAAAACCTCACATGGGGCCTCGCGCAGCCCCTCACGGGCATGCTTGCCGATCGCTTCGGCTCGTGGAAGGTCATGGCCGGCGGGCTGCTGCTGTACGGCATCGGGCTGATCGCGATGACGCATGCCACGACAGTCCAGTCGTTGATCTGGACCGGCGGCATCTGCATCGGCATCGCGCAATCGGGCACGACCTTCGGCGTGGTGTACGGCGCGCTGAGCCGCATGGTGCCGCCCGCACGGCGCAGCTGGGCGCTCGGCGTGGCGGGCGCCATTGGCGGTATCGGGCAGTTCCTGCTGGTGCCGGCCGCGCAGGCGATGCTGTCCGGCCTCGGATGGCGCGGCGCGCTGATGTGGCTCGGTATCTTCGCGCTGGCACTGCTGCCGATGGGGCTGCCGTTTCAGGACCGCAGGCCGGATGCGGCCGCGGAGAGCGACACCGCGGCGCAGCCGCGCCTGCTGCCCGCGCTGCGCGAGGCCTTTGGCCACTCGGGCTTCTGGCTGCTGAATCTCGGCTTTCTCGCCTGCGGCTTTCAACTGGCCTTTATTGCGAGCCACCTGCCCGCGTATCTCGTCGACAAGGGCATGCGCCCGGCCGACGGCATGGCGGCGCTTGCGATCATCGCGCTGTCGAACGTCGCCGGTATCTATGCGTTCGGCCTGCTTGGCGCGCGCTATACGCGCAAATACCTGCTCTCCGCCATCTACCTGCTGCGCACGGCCGCGATGGCGCTGTTCGTGCTGTTGCCGGTCACGTCCGCGAGCCTCTATCTGTTCGCCGCCGCGATGGGCTTCATGTGGCTAGGCACCGTACCGCTGACCAACGGCATCGTGTCGCAGATCTTCGGTGTGCGCTATCTGGCGACGCTGTTCGGCTTCGTGTTCTTCGGGCATCAGCTCGGCTCGTTCCTTGGCGTCTGGCTCGGGGGCGCCGTATTCGAGGCCACACATTCCTACGACCTCGTGTGGCTCTGCGCGATGGCGCTCGGGGTCGTCGCCGCCGCGCTGCACTGGCCCATCGACGATCGCGAGATCGTGCGCACGGTGCCGGCGTTCGCCATGCGCTGAACCGCCTCCCGCCGCGCGCGGCGCCAGCATCACACCACAGCCGCCCGCCGTCGCATCGCGGTTGCCTTGACTTCCATATGTCCATGCCACAGAATATGTTCGAACATAAAAAGATTCGAACCGAGCGAGGCAGACATGGAAGGCAAGGTAGTGGTGGTGACGGGCGCCTGCGGCGGCATCGGCCGCGGGATCGCATTGGCGCTGGCATCGGCGGGCGCGAAAGTCGTCGTCAATGACGTCGGGGTGTCCCTGACGGGACAAGGCGGCGACGGCAAGGTCACCGACCGTCTGGTCGAGGAGATCCGCGCGGCCGGCGGCACCGCCGTCGCCAACACGGACAGCGTGACCACATGGCAGGGCGCCGCCAGCATCGTGGCTAGCGCGCTCGACCATTTCGGCCGCATCGACGGCGTCATCAACAACGCCGGCAATCTGCGCGACCGCTTCTTCCACAACATGAACGAGGAAGAATGGCGCGCCGTCATCGACGTGCATCTGCACGGCACCTTCTTCGTCAGCCGCGCCGCGGCACCGCACTTCAAGGCCCAGAACGGCGGCGCCTACGTGCATATGACGTCCACCTCCGGTCTGATCGGCAACTTCGGGCAGGCGAACTATTCCGCCGCCAAGCTCGGGATTGCCGCGCTGTCGAAGTCGATCGCGCTGGACATGCAGAAGTTCAACGTGCGCTCGAACTGCATCGCGCCGTTCGCGTGGAGCCGCATGACGGACTCGATTCCGGCCAACACGCCCGAGGAAGCCGCGCGCGTGGAAAAGCTCAAAAAAATGGAGGCGCACAAGATCGCGCCGATGGCCGTGTACCTCGCCAGCGATGCGGCCCGTGCCGTCACCGGACAGATCTTCGGCGTGCGCGCGAACGAGATCCTGCTGTTCAGCCAGCCCCGGCCCGTGCGGTCCGTGCATTGCAGCGACGGCTGGACGCCCGAGCGCATCGCGGAGGTCGCCATCCCCGCCATGCAGACCAGCTTCCATGACCTCGAGCGTTCGCCCGACGTCGTGTGCTGGGACCCGATCTGATCCATAAGAAAAGACGCAGCGAGACATACCATGCCCAAACCCACCGCTCAGGACGGCACGCAGCCCGTCGGTCCTGAACAAACCTATTTCCGCTATCTGCAGGCCGGCGAATGGCGCGTGCCGAAGTGCCGTGGCTGCGGCACGTTCGTGTTCTTTCCGCGCGTGAACTGCCTGGCCTGCGGTGCCGACACCTTCGACTGGGTCGCGCCTGCCGGCGGCGGCACCATCTACTCGACCACGGTCATGCGCCGCCCCGCCGAAGCCGGTGGCGATCGCAACCTGTGCCTCGTCGATCTCGACGAAGGCTTCCGCATGATGAGCCGCGTCGATGGCGTCGATGCGACGGTCCCGAAGATCGGTGACCGTGTCCGCGCGACGGTGCGCAAGGACGGCGACACTCACCTCGTGGTGTTCGAACGCGCGGAGGCGGCGGCATGAGCGACAGCAATCTGCGCGGGGCCACCGCGATCGTCGGGGTGGGACAAGCCGGCATGGGCACGGCCCATGGCTTCACCGAAATAGAGATCCTCGCCCAGGCCGCCGCGCGCGCGGTGGCCGACGCCGGCATGACCATGGCCGATATCGACGGCCTGTGCACGTGCAGCGCCTCGGCGACGATGTGGGGCATGCCCGTGGCCGAGTATCTCGGCATTCGCCCGACGTTCCTCGACAGCACGATGCTAGGCGGCTCCAGCTTCGTGGCCCATCTGCTGCCCGCGATGCACGCGCTTGCCTCGGGCGAATGCAATGCGGTCCTGGTCTGCTACGGCAGTACCCAGCGTACGGGCGCCGTCGATCGCGCTGCCGTGACGAAGATGCGCCAGGTGCTCGATCCCCAGCCCTATGAAACCCCTTACCAGCCCATGCAGCCGATCAGCGCCTACGCGCTGGCCGCCGCGCGCCATATGGCGCAGTACGGCACCACACGCGAACAGCTCGCCGAAGTCGCCGTGGCGGCGCGTGCGTGGGCGCGCCTCAATCCGGAGGCGTTCTCGCGCGATCCGCTGACCATCGACGACGTGCTGTCGTCGCGCATGATCTGCGACCCGCTGACCATTCGCGACTGCTGCCTCCTGACCGACGGCGCCGGCGCATTCGTCCTCGTGCGCGCCGATCGCGCCAGGGACACGCCCCACGCGCCGGCGTACGTGCTCGGCAATGCGTCGGCCATCTGGCACCGCCAGATCTCCTCGATGCATGACCTGACCGTGACCGCCGCGCAGGAATCGGGCGCGCGCGCCTATCGCATGGCCGGCGTCGGCAAGAACGATATCGATCTGCTATGCCTCTACGATGCATTCACGATCAATACCATTCTCTTCCTCGAAGATCTCGGATTCTGCCCCAAGGGCGAAGGCGGCAACTTCGTGAGCGGCGGCAATATCGCGCCCGGCGGCTCGCTGCCCGTCAACACGAACGGGGGCGGCCTCTCGTTCGGGCATCCGGGCATGTATGGCGTGTTCCTGATCATCGAGGCCGTGCGGCAACTGCGCGGTGAAGCGGGCGAACGCCAGCAACGCGCGGAGATCGCGCTCGTGCATGGCAACGGCGCGACGCTCTCGAGCCAGTCCACGGCGATTCTCGGCACCGCGGCCGCGCTGTAGCCGCAACGCTTCATACAGGACACGACATGATCAACAAGATTGCACCCACGCTGCGCGACGCGGTGGCGGGCATCCACGACGGCGCCACCATCATGGTGACGGGCTTCGGCGATGCCGGGCTGCCCGTCGAACTGCTCCATGCGCTCATCGAGCAGGGGGCGCGCGACCTTACCGTCATCAGCAACAACGCCGGCACCGGCACCACGGGCCTAGCCGCGCTGCTGGCGGCCGGACGCGTGCGCAAGATGATCTGCACCTATCCCAAGTCCTCGGGCGGCGACGTGTTCCGCGCGTTGTACAAGGAGAAGAAGATCGCGCTCGAACTCGTACCGCAGGGCACGCTGATCGAACGCATGCGCGCGGCCGGCGCCGGCCTTGGCCCGTTCTATACGCCGACCGGCTACGGCACGCCCATCGCCGAGGGCAAGCCGCAGACCGTGTACGACGGACGCGGCTACGTCCTCGAGGAGCCGCTGCACGCGGACTTCGCGCTCGTGAAGGGACACCACGCCGACCGCTGGGGCAACCTCACGTACCGCCTTGCGGCGAGGGGCTTCGGCCCCGTGATGTGCACGGCCGCCAAATGCGCGATCGTGCAGGTCGATGAGATCGTCCCGCTCGGCACGCTGCCGCCCGAGCAGATCGTGACGCCGGGAATTTTCGTGAGCAGGGTCGTGCGGAAGGACAGCCAGCAATGAACACCATCAAGAAACTGAGCCGCGACGCGGTCGCGCAACGCGTGGCCGACGATATCGCGCCGGGCAGCTACGTGAACATCGGCCTCGGCATGCCGACGCTGGTCGCGAAGTACCTCGACCCGAAGAAGGAGATCGTGCTCCACAGCGAGAACGGCATCCTCGGCATCGGCGACCTGACGCCCGGCGACGAAGGCGACGAAGACCTGATCAACGCCAGCAAGGCACGCGTGCAGCTGATTCTCGGATCGTCGATCTGCGACCAGTCGCTGTCGTTCGCGATGATGCGCGGCGGCCATCTCGACGCCACGATCCTCGGCGCGTTTCAGGTGTCCAGCGACGGCGACATCGCAAGCTGGGCGACCGACGACACCGAAGGCGTGCCGGGTATCGGCGGCGCGATGGACCTCGTGGCCGGCGCGCGCAAGGTCATCGTGGTGATGGAACACACCACGCGCGAGGGCAAGCCCCGGCTGCTCGAGCGCTGCACGTTCCCGCTCACCGGCAAGGGCGCGGTCGACGTCGTCTACACCGATCTCGCGGTCATCGCGGTGGATCCGGAAAAGGGCTTCGTCGTGCAGGCGATGGTGGAAGGCATGACGCCGCAGGCGTTGCAGGCCGTGACCGAGGCACAGCTTACGTTCGCGGAACCGATGATCAGACTTTGACCTGGAAAAGCAGATAGTTGGCCAGACAGATGGAGCGAGACAAATGAACAACAAGATCAGACAATTTATCGGCGGCGTGCTGTTCTCTGCCGCCACGGCCGCGAGCGCGGCCGCCTTCCCCGATCGGCCGATCGAGCTCGTGATTCCGTATCCGCCCGGCGGCACCGCGGATGTGGTCGCGCGGCCGCTGTCGGCCGGATTGCAGAAGGCGCTCGGCGTGCCGGTGGTCGTGCAGTACAAGGCCGGTGCAAGCGGCTCGATCGCGACGCAGTATGTCGCGCGCGCCAACCCCGACGGCTACACGCTGGTCATGGTGCTGGCTGCGCATGCGATCAACCCGAGCCTGTATCCCAATCTGCCGTACGACTCGGTCAAGGACTTCGCGCCCGTCTCGATGGTCGCCAAGCTCCCGCTCGTGCTGTACACCAATCCCAAATTCGGGCCGAAGACCGTGCAGGAGTTCCTGAGCTACGCAAAGGCGCATCCGGGCCAGGTATCGGTGGGCTCCGCCGGTAACGGCAACACGAGTCACCTTGCGCTGGAGTTGTTCTCGACGATGGCCGGCGTGAAGCTGCTGCACGTGCCCTACAAGGGCGGCGGCCCGTCGATCGCCGCCGCGATGGGCGGCGAGGTGAACGCGGTGTTCGCCGGCCCCGACAGCCTGAACCAGGCACAGGCCGGCAGGCTGCGCGTGATCGGCGTGACCAGCACACAGCGGCTGTCGCTGACGCCCGACACCCCGACCATCCAGGAGGCCGGCCTCAAGGGCTATGAGGTGGAAGGCTGGTATGGCCTGCTGGCGCCCGCGGGCACACCGGCACCGGTCATCAACACGCTCAACAAGGCCGTGGCGCAGGTGCTGGCCGACCCGCAGTTCCGCAGGACCGTGGGCGATCTCGGCTATGTGCCGACCGGTTCCACGCCGAGCGGATTCATGGACTACGTCAAACAGGAAATGACGCGGTGGTCGAAGGTGGTGAAGGACGCGAACATCAAGCTTGAATGACGCGGCCACGGTTATATAATCCGCAGGCCATTCACCCAGTGACGACGTCATGAAGCCGCGTTACCTCGAGCTGACGGGGCAGTTGCTGGAAGAAATCGCTTCCGGTGCGTACCCCGTCGGCACCAGCCTTCCTGGCGAACTCGACCTCGCAGACAAGTACGGGGTCAGCCGCGGCACGATCCGCGCCGCGCTGGATCAGATACAGACACTTGGCCTGATCTCGCGCCGCAAGCGCGTGGGCACGCGCGTCGAATCGCTGACGCCGCGCCCGCCCGAATACGCGCCCAGCATCTCGACCATCGACGAGCTGATGCAGTACAGCGCGAACACGGAACGCGCGATCCACAGCGTGCGGCATCTGGTCGTCGATATCGACATGGCGCAATACCTCGGCTGCGAACCCGGCACGCGCTGGATGGAGATTCAGGCGGGCCGGGTCGATCCCGCGCGCCCCGACCGCGCGGTGACGTGGTACTACGTGTACGTGCGCAGCGTGGATGGCGAAAAGATTCGCCGCAAGCTCCGGCAAACCGACCAGTTGATCTGCGACCTCGTGTGCGAGGTCAACAACGGGTATGTGCAGGAGATTCGCCAGACCGTTCGCGCGGTCGGCATTCCGGAAGCACTCGCCGGACGCCTCGCCGCGGAACCCGGCGCGCACGCCTTGCAGTTCGTGCGGCAGTACTACGACCAGGCGGGCACGCTGATCGAGGTTTCGGTGAGCCTGCAGCCGGCGGACCGGTTCGCGTACACGACGGTCCTCCACCGCCGGCCGCAGGGATAGCCCTCAGCGCAGCGCCGAGAACGCGGTTGGCGTCAGGAAGTGGTTCTCGATGCGTTCGACGATGGGCCGTTCCGCTTCGGTCGCCGCGCGCGCGGCGATCCATTCCTTGTCGGCCTGGAACGCATTCCACTTTTCCTCGCGCTCGGCAAGACTTTCCCACTGGAGCATGTACGTCAGCGCGTGATTGCTCGGGCCCGCCAGCGTGGTCCAGAAACCGATCTGCCTGATCCCGTACTTCTCGAAAAAGCCCAGCGTGGTGGTGTTGAAACGGTCCAGCAGCGCCGGCAGGCGCGTCGGGGCACAGTGGTAGATGCGCATCTCCACGATCATGTGTTTTCTCCGTTATCGCGTTGTTGTCTTGTTCAGGGTCTGACACCGGTCTCGTCAGCGAGATCGGCGCCAAGATGGCATTATCGCGATTACCGCAGAAAAATCGACGGGAGATTTGCCACATGAGCGATACCACCGTGCTGATTACTGGCGCCTCCAAGGGGATCGGGCTCGCGATCGCACGCCAGCTCGCCGCGCAGGGACACCAGGTCGTCGGGCTCGCGCGCCACGTGGAAGGCGTGACGTTCCCCGGGAAGCTGCTGGCCTGCGACCTCGCGGACGTGACGCGGACGCAGGACGTACTGGCCTGTCTGTCCGATACCTACGAAGTGGACCGCATCGTCAACAATGTCGGCATCGCCAATCCGCAGCCGCTTGGCGCCATCGACTTCGGCACGCTGCAGCAGGTGCTGGACCTCAACGTGCGAGCGGCCATCCAGGTCACCCAGTTCTTCGTGGAGTCGCTCAAGCAGCGGCGTGCCGGGCGCATCGTCAATGTCGTGAGCCGGGCGATCCACGGCGGCTATGACCGCACCGCCTATTCGGCCGCCAAGAGTGCACTGGTTGGGTGCACCCGCACGTGGGCGCTCGAACTCGCGAGCCATGGCATCACGTCGAATGCCGTGGCGCCGGGCCCGATCGAGACCGAACTGTTCCGCAAGTCGCGCCCCGTGGGCAGCGAGGGTGAGCGCAAGATCCTGGCGTCCATTCCGATGGGCCGGCTCGGTACGCCCGATGAAGTCGCCGCGGCGGTGGGCTTTCTGCTTTCGGATGCGGCCGGCTTCATCACCGGGCAAGTGCTTGGCGTGGATGGCGGCGGCAGCATTGGCGGCCGCTGATCGCCCCATTCAATGACGCAGGCTCGCCTCGATGTCGGCGAACAGCCGCTCCGCCCAGTTGCGGATCCGGCCATCCCAGCTGACGGTCGTCAGTGAATACGCAAGGATGCGATACACGTCGTTGCGCTGGATCTTCGACGCCTGGCGCGGATCGAGCCACGCCGGGTTACGGGCCAGCAATACGAGCGTTTCCAGTCCGATAAAGATCGGCCACAGGCTGGCCAGCCGCAGACGCAGGGCGCCGCGCGGAATCGCGAGCGTATAGGCCAGCGCCTCGCGGTAATGGTCGAGTGTCTTCCGCAGCAGCGCGTCGAGCACCGGGCGCGCGCGCCGGGAGGCATCGGGGCCGAGCAGATCCTGCGGTGTCAGACCGAGCGGCGACAACAGTTCCAGTGGCAGATAGCAACGCCCGATACGCAGATCCTTGCCGCAGTCGCGCAACACGTTGGTCATCTGCAGTGCCTTGCCGAAGCGCACACCCCGCGCGAGCATCACTTCGGGCAGCTCGCGCAGCGTCCCCGGCAGATGGGCATAGGTCATCGTGGTCCAGAACTCGCCGACGCAGCCCGCCACGAGGTAGGTGTAGCGATCGAGCGCCTCGGCCTCGCGCAGTGCCACGATCTCGCCCGCGTTCTCGTCGGGGAACGTGCGCAGGTCGAATTCCATCCCGCTCGTCAGCGTCGTGAGGATTTCCCGCACCGCCTGCCGATCCGGGCTTCCGAGTTGCTGCAAGACGTCGAGTGCCGGCCCGAGCGACTCGAGCAGCGTGCGCTCGTCGGACTGGATCTGCTGGGTACCGACTTCCGCCGCCAGCTGTTGCAGCAGCCGGTCGCGGCGCGTGCCCGTCCCTTCCTGCACGCCGTCCGCCGGCGGCACACCCAGAATCTCGTCCCGAAACGCCATCAGCAGCGCGAGCCGCCGCGTGGGCGAGACCAGCGAGGTGTCGGCGATGGTATCCGCCGCGCGCGCCAGCAGATAGGCCAGCCCGATGGGGTCGCGCATGCCTGCCGGGAGGATGCGCATGGTCAGGTAGAAGGAGCGCGAAACGCCCTTGAGCAGGGGACCGAGCAGGAACGCCCGGGTGTTGTCGGACATGGAAACCGCGTGGGTTGGGGAATGTGATCCGCGATTGTATATGGCAACCGCGCCCCCACCCGAAACCGACCGGGCCGGGGCGCCCACGCGGCCGTGCGATCAGTCCGGTGTGCCCGACTTCGCGACAATCTCGCGAATGGCCTGCTCGAACGCCTCGGGCGGCTGGCCGCCGGTGACCAGATACCGATCGTTGAAGATGATCGACGGCACCGACTGGATGCCCATGCGCTGGTAGTTGGCTTCTTCCTCGCGCACGTCGTCCGCATAGGCGTCCGTATCGAGCACCGTGCGGGCCTGCGCGCGGTCGAGGCCGGCCGCTTCGACGGCATCGAGGAGCACGTCGTGGCTCGACGTGTCCCGGTTGTCGCCGAAGTAGCTGCGCAGCAGCGCCATCTTGAGCGCGAGCTGCGCGCCCGCCGGGCCATCTTCACGCGCCCACTGCAGCAGCCGGTGTGCGTCGAACGTGTTGTAGATATGCGTGCGCGCGCCGAACGTGAAGCCGACGCTCGCGCCGCGCTCGCGGATCATCGCCTGTGCCTCGAGCACCTGCGCCTCGGTGCGGCCATACTTGCGGCCGATATGCTCGACGATCGGCTCGCCCTCCGGAGGCATCTGCGGATTCAGCTCGAACGGGTGGAGCACGATCTCCGCGGACACTTCGTCGCCCAGGCGCTCGAGCGCGCGCTGCAGCGACGACAGGCCGACCGCGCACCATGGGCACGCCACATCGGAGACGACGTCGATCTTCAGGGATTGGGTCATGATGCGTAACCTGTAAAACTACAAGTTGACCATCTTAGCCATTTTCGGAAAACCCTGCCGACCGACGGTCTTTCCCCTTTGTCAGCGCGCCTCGAAGGCCGCCAGCTGCTGCAGGCGGCGCTCGCCCTGGTACTTCAGCATCCAGCCCGGGTACTCGGGCGGCAGCGCGCTGACCTTGTCCAGCATCTCGAGCTCTTCCGCGTTCAGGCGCACACGCGTGGCCGCGATGTTGTCCTCGAGCTGGTCCATGCGCCGCGCGCCGATGATCACCGACGTGACGACCTTCTGGTGCAGCAGCCATGCCAGCGCGATCTGCGCGACGGATACCCGGCGGGTGTCCGCGATCGCGCGCATCGTGTCGATCGCGTTGTATGCGCGATCGACGTTGACGGGCGGAAAGTCGAACGTCGTGCGGCGGCTGCCAGTCTGCGCGTCGCGGTCGCGCCCGTATTTGCCGCTGAGCAGCCCGCCGGCGAGCGGGCTCCAGACCATCAGGCCCATGCCCTCGCACTGGAGCATCGGCGCGATCTCCCGTTCGAGATCCCGGCCGGCGATCGTGTAGTACGCCTGCAGCGATGCAAAGCGCGGCAGGTCGCGGTGCGCCGAGATACCAAGCGCTTTCATGATCTGCCATGCGGTCCAGTTGGACACGCCGACGTACCGGACGTGGCCCTGGCGCACGAGCAGGTCCAGCGCATGCAGCGTTTCCTCGATCGGCGTGGCCGGGTCGAATCCGTGCAGCTGGTACAGATCGATATGGTCGAGCTGCAACCGCTTGAGGCTTGCCTTGGCCGCGTCCAACAGATGGTGCCGGGACAGGCCGCGTGAGTTGATGCCGCGGGTGCCGGACTCGCCGAAGCCCTTCGTGGCGACGATCACGTTCTCGCGCGGCACATTGAGGTTACGCAGCGCCTGGCCGAGGATGACCTCCGAATTGCCGTCGGAGTAGACATTGGCCGTGTCGATGAAGTTGATGCCCGCTTCGATGGCACCCGCCACGATGCGGTCCGCTTCCGCCTGCTGCACGGTACCGATCTGGCTCCACACGGCGCCATCGCCACCGAAGGTCATCGTGCCGAGGCAGAGTTCCGAGACGAACAGGCCCGTATTGCCGAGAGTGTTGTAACGCATGGTTCCGACTCCTTTCCTGCGAAGTTGCAGGGCGAATTATGCGAACGCCAACCTCCTTCTGAGGTGCCGGATCCTATTGTCTTTTTGCACGATCCTCCAGACCTGCTACTGGAGGATTGGGCAGGATTGCATTCCGGTATAAGCTGCAAGCAGTCGCTTCCGATGCGTATCCTCTCGCCCCTTTGCGCCCACCATGCCCGCTATTGCCCAATTGTTGCCCCGTCCTCCCGCAGACGCGCCGCATTCGCCCGCACCGGCTGGCGCGCCCTGCATGGAGGATCTGGCACGCGCCGAACTCGTGACGCTGCTCACGCGGCTTACGGGCGACCTCGAGGGGTCCACGGACACCGCGGTGCCGGGACTGTCGATCCACCGCGTCTGTCATCCGGGAACACCCAAGCACGTGCTCCAGCAATCGGCGTTCGCGGTCATCGCGCAGGGGTCCAAGCGCCTGCTGATCGGCGACGAGGTCTACGAATACGATCCGATGCATTACCTCGTGTCGTCGGTCGATCTGCCCGTGCTGTCGAAGGTGTCGACGTTCAGCCCCACGCAGCCTTACCTCGGCATGCGGCTGACGATCGATCCCGAGGAGATCGGCACGCTGATCGGCGACGAGCATCTGCCGCCGCCCACACCGGCACACGCGCCGCGCGGCATGTACGTGCAGCGGCTCGATGCCACGCTGCTCGACGTCGTGCTGCGACTGCTCAGGCTGCTGGAAACCCCGCGCGATATCCCGATCCTCGCGCCGCTCGTGCGGCGGGAGCTGCTGTATCGGCTACTGATGAACGGTCAGGGCACGTTGCTGCGGCAGAGCGCGCTCAAGGACAGCCAGATGCATCGGGTGGCGCGCGCGATCCGGCTGCTGCGCGAGCGCTATGCGCAGCCGCTGCGTGTGGAGACGCTGGCGCGCGACCTGCATATGAGCGCGTCGTCGCTGCATTTCCACTTCAAGGAGGTGACGGCGATGTCGCCGCTGCAGTACCAGAAGCACCTGCGCCTGCAGGAGGCGCGGCGCATGATGCTGGCCGGCGACGTCACGGTGGCAATGGCCGCGCATACGGTCGGGTACGAGAGCACGTCGCAGTTCAGCCGCGAGTACAGCCGGCTGTTCGGCGCGCCGCCGTTGCGGGACAAGAAACGCTGGATCGAAGAGGGTATGGCCTAGCGCTACGCCTCGCGGTAGCGCGCCGCGAGCACGAGCACGCTGTCCACGCGCGTGTCGGCGCAGGCCACCGCCACCTCGAACTCCGGTGCGGCAAGCCGGGTCAGGACATTGCCCGGTGGCATCTCCACCGCGAGCCGCATGCCCGTCTCGCGGGCAAGCTGCATCGTGTCGTGCCAGCGCACGGGTAACGCCATATTGCCGGCCAGGTCCTCGACGATGCGCGCCGGATCGCGCAACTGCCGCGCGGCGCTCGCGCTGAAATACCGCATCTTCGGCCGCCCGGGTGTGACATCCGCGAAAGCGCGCGCCAGCGCCTTCGCCTGCGGCGCAAGCAGCGCGCAATGCGAGGGCACGGCAATCGCCACGGGCTTGGCCGCATGCGCGCCCGCCTCCATGGCCAGCGCGGACACCCGCGCCATGGCCGCGGCCTCCCCCGCGATCACGAATTGCGCGGGCGCGTTGAGGTTGGCCAGATAGACAGGGCTTTCCGCCCCATGGACCGACGCAATGATCCGCTCGAGCGCGGCCTGGTCGAGCCCCAGGATCGCCGTCATGCCGTAGCCCTGCGGGTACGCATCCTCCATGAGCTTGCCGCGCAATGCCACCAGCCGCACCGCATCGCCGTAGTCGAGCACGCCCGCAATCACGGCGGCCGGAAACGCGCCGATCGAAAGTCCCGCGACGGCGTCGGCCTCCGCGCCGGCGTCCAACAGTACGCGTGCCGTCGCCACCCCCGCGGCGAGCAGGCACAGCTGTACCGAAACGGTCGACGCCAGCGCGTCGGCGGTATCGAGTGCGCGGATATCGCGGCCGAGCACCTCGCTGGCCGCCTCGAGCGTGCGCGCGACGATCGGGTGATCGGGCAGCGTGTGCAGCATGCCCGCGCGCTGGGCGCCCTGCCCCGGAAACGTCAGCAGCGTGCTCATGAGGCGCCGGATATCGATGACGGGTGCGGCGCGTGCGAAGGATCCCACGGATCGTTGCAGAGCACCGGACCGCGATCGGTCTTGAGCAGCACGCGCCCGCCCGTGCGCAGGCGTTCCGCGAGCGCGAACCCGCCGTACGGCGTGGCAATCTGGATATCGAGCCTGACGCCATGCGCCGACTGGGCGAGCGCGGCAAGCTCGCTCATCCACTGCATGTCGTCGTGCGTCAGCGGTGCGGACGCGGTGATCAGCAGGTCGATATCGCTGCCGGCATGCAGCACGTCGATGCCCGAGGCGAGGCTGAAGCCCACGGCACCCGTCAGGCCCCAGTGCCAGTGACCCGCGGCAGCACGGGTATCGAGGCGCCGCGAGATCCCGGCCAGTGCCTGCAACGCGGAGATTTTCTCGTGGCGCGGATGGTCGCGCCAACCTGCCTGCCGCGCGACCTCGCCCGGCGTGACCACGCGCGCGCATTGTTCGCTGCGCAGCCACCCAGCGTGCCGCTGCGCGCGCGTGATGCCGCGCAGCCCGACCGGAATGCGCCCCGCATCGTCCCGGTCGCGCCGCACGACCACCGGCGCGCGCGCGAGCCACGCGGCATCGGCCCACGTGGGCAGCGCGGCACCCAGCGCGCATTCCACCACGAACGCGTGCGGATCGCCCAGCCAGATGAGGTCATGCGGCCGCGGCGCGTCCATCGGTCATCCGCGCCACTGCGCGGCCAGGCATTCGCGTACGCGCGACGACGCCTGCCGGTTCTCGCCGCCAAGCCTGCCGCGCAGATCGCGATGCGGATCGGCCGCGATATCGGCCAGCGCCGCGTCGATCGTGCCGCGCACGGCAGCCAGATCGTCCGCGGTCGGCGCGGCGGCCTCGGCCACGGGAATCGTCTTCCACAGCAGCCCCAGCGATGCATAGTTGTCGATGTCGTAGGCCATCGGCGGCACGGTCGCGGCGAACGCTTCCAGCGCCTCGACCGAACGCATCGTGATGCGCGCGGCCGCTTCCTTGCCCATCGCGTGCACCTGCACACCGCTATCCGCCAACGCCAAAAGGCGATTCGCCTGGTAGCCATGCGCGAGGAACGCGCCGGACATCGCCTTGCCCACGAGCAGCGCCACGACCGGATGACCGCCGAGCCGCGCGGTGGCGTACGCATCGGCCGCGCTCGCCAGCGACTGATGAATGCCGAACGCCTCCTCGCGCCGGCCATAGGCCTGGCTCGGCGTATCGACGATCGCAACGATCGGCCGCTTGACCGCGGCATCGCGATCGGCCGCCACGACCTCCTGCACCGCGCGTGCGAGCGACCAGCCTTCGAGCAGCCCCACTTCACCGCGACGCGCGCGCGGGAACGCACTGTCCGCATCGGGCACCACGGCGATAAAGCGGGCCGGCGCGCCGCCTATGCGCGTATCGACCACCTGCACCGAACGCGGGAATCCCGCAACGCGCGGCGCGTTGGACGTCAGTGCCGCGAGCCACGCTTCGCCGCGCTGGCTGCCTGCTGCATCGTTGCTCATGATTGACCTCCTTGCCCATACAGCTTGCGCACCGTCTTCGGTTCGGGTTGGGACGATGCATCGTAATCCGCGAGCCGATGCAGATAGTCGTCCTGCCGGCGGCTGCGCACGTCTTCACTGGCCGGCTGGCCCACGAGCGTCGCCACGGCATCGCGCATGGCGGCCGAGTCGTCGTCCACGTACACATCGGCCAGCCCCGTGGCCAGCCGTTGCTCGCCACCGGTAAAGCTCCAGATGAACGGCCGGTCGCGCGAATCGTATTCGGCGATGCCCGCTTCCTGCTCGATCACGGCGGGGCCATTCAAACCGAGGCGGCCCTCGCGGGTCATCACGAGCTTGCTGCAGAGTCCCGCCGCGATCGACATGCCGCCGAAACAGCCCACCGTACCCGCGATGACGCCGATGACGGGTTGATAGCGACGGAGATCGACGATCGCGGCATGGATCTCGGCAATGGCCGCGAGCCCGAGGTTCGCTTCCTGCAGCCGCACGCCACCGGTCTCGAACAAGATGACCGCACGCGTGGCGATGCCCTGCCGGTTGTCTTCGGCCGCGAGCTCCAGCGCGCCGGCGAGCTTGGCACCGCCGACCTCGCCAAGGCTGCCGCCCTGAAAGGCACCTTCGATCGCCAGTACCACCGTCGGGTGACCGCCGATCGTGCCCTTGGCCACGATCACGCCGTCATCGCCTTGGGGCACCACGCCCTGGCGCTCGAGCCACGGCGATACCAGCCCATCGAACGGACCGGCGAGTTCGCGGAACGAGCCCGGATCGAGCAGCGCGCGCGCCCGTGCGCGCGCACCGAGTTCGACGAAGCTTTCGCGCGACAGCAATGCGGTCTGCGTCATGATGCCTCCTTGCCGGACGGGTTCGCCGCCAGTTGCTCGAACGCTTCGGCCAGCCGCATGCCCACCACGCCGGGCGTCGCGCCGAAGTCGTGAATGCGGATGCGCATGGCCGCGCGCGGCTCGGCACGGAACACGCGCGACAGCTGCGCGTCCCAGACCTTGCCGTAGCCA
The DNA here is from genome assembly GCF_038440175.1 of Cupriavidus sp. OTU4054. Taxonomy (NCBI): domain Bacteria; kingdom Pseudomonadati; phylum Pseudomonadota; class Betaproteobacteria; order Burkholderiales; family Burkholderiaceae; genus Cupriavidus; species Cupriavidus sp. OTU4054. The sequence continues at coordinate 116,876 of NZ_JASATF010000021.1, read as the reverse complement.
TCGACCGACGTCGTGACGTCGATCGCCGTCTTGCCGGACTCTCCCGGCTCGATCAGTACCTCGAGATCGCCGGAACCGACCACGCCCACGAGCACGCGGTGCGTCGCCGGGTCGCCAGCGGGATATTCGAACTGGAGTCGTTCCATCATCAATCTCCGTGAATGTCGTTGCACCGCACGTCATCATGCGAGGACAGGCGGTCCAGGAATAAGGTGGCGGCCAGCAGGTCGGCGGCACCGCCGGGCGACGCACGCCGCGCGAGCATGCCCGCTTCGAGCGCGCGCAACTGCCTGCGTCCGCACACTGTGCCCACGCCCCCCGCCTCCAGCACCGCGGCCGCGCCGGCCTGCATATGCGCAAGGCCTTCGCGGCCCGCGCGCGCCAGCACGCAGGTATCGTCGAGCGTGGCCATGATCGCGAGCAGCGCGTTGAGGCGCGCGCTCGGTTCCGCGTCGCCGCGCGCGCGGCTCGCGTGCAGCGTCGGCAGTCCGTGATGCATCACGTGCGGAAACCCGGCCTCCGCCTGCCCGCGGGCACCGCTCACGCCGTACACACGGCATGCGAGTTCGCCCTTGTTGCCCGTATGCGCGGGGCGATGCCGGTCCGCGTGGCCGGCGATGGCCGCCGCGATCGCCGCCACCGTGCGCGCGTCGTGCGTCGATGCCAGCGCCGCGGCACCGACCAGCAGCCCGAGGCACCAGATCGCGCCGCGATGCGTATTGATGCCGCGCGTCGCGGCCATCATCGTGACTTCAGCCTCGCGGCCCAGCGCGCCGAGCCGCTCTCGCAGCGACTGGTCGGGTACGCCCGCCTCCAGTGCGGCGGCGGCCATGGCCGCGAACGCGGGCCGCAGGCTATGGGCGGACGTGCGCATGAGCGCGAGCGTCAGGTCCGTATGCGCGCCGCTGCCGCGCGCGTCGACGAGCCCCGGCTTGGGCGCAAGCGCCGCCTCATCGAGCAGCGCGCCGACGGCAAGGCTGGCGAGCATCGAGGCCCGCAGCGGCGGCGACAGCTCATCGGCAACGGGCTGCAGCATGGGCGTTGCCATTACCAGCTCCTGAAGCGTGCGGGCGGCTCGTACAGTCCGCCCGACCATTCGACGAGGTCGGCCATGCTCTTGGCGGCGAGCAGCGAGCGCGTGGCCTCGCCGCGATGCACGCCGAGATCTTCGGGCAGCGCGATCAGCCCATCGCTACGCATCTGGCGCGTCGTGGCCGGATCGTGGCGCAGGCCGATCGGCGTGACCCCCGCCACCGCGGCAATCATCCTGCGGCGCTCCTCGAGCGAGCGCGCCTTGTACAGATAGGCGATACCCTCTTCGGTCAGCACATGCGTCACGTCGTCGCCATAGATCATCACGGGCGCGAGCGGCATGCCGCTGTCCTTGGCCACCTGCACGGCGTCCATCGACTCGACGAACGTGGGCTTGCCGCCGGCCTGGAACGTTTCCACCATCTGCACGACGAGTTTGCGGCCGCGCGCGAGCGGATCGTCGGTCTCGATCAGGTCCAGCCACGCCGGCGTGGCATGGCGCCGGCCGCCGGGGTTGTGCCCCATGTTCGGCGCGCCGCCAAACCCCGACAACCGGCCTCGCGTGACCGTCGACGAATGACCGTCACCGTCGATCTGCAGCGTGGAGCCGATAAACAGGTCCACCGCGTACTGGCCCGCCAGCTGGCAGAACGCGCGGTTGGAACGCATCGAGCCGTCCGCGCCCGTGAAGAACACGTCGGGCCGCGCGGCCACGTAGTTCTCCATGCCGAGTTCGCTGCCGAAGCTGTGCACGCTCTCGACCCAGCCGCTCTCGATGGCGGGAATCAGCGTGGGATGCGGATTGAGCGTCCAGTACTTGCAGATCTTGCCCTTGAGGCCGAGCTTCTCGCCGTACGTCGGCAGAATCAGCTCGATGGCCGCGGTATTGAAGCCGATACCGTGGTTCAGCGACTGCACGTTGTGGCGCTCGTAGATCCCGCGGATCGCCATCATCGCCATCAGCACGTGCACGGGCTTGATCAGGCGCGGGTCGCGCGTGAACAGCGGTTCGCAGAAGAACGGCTTGTCCGCCTGCACCACGTAGTCGATCCAGGACCCCGGGATATCCACGCGCGGCATGTCGGCGGGATCATCGACGATCTCGTTGACCTGCGCGATCACGATCCCGTCGCGGAACGCGGCCGCCTCGACCAGCGCCGGTGTGTCCTCGGTACTGGCCCCGGTATAGAGATTGCCCTCGCGGTCCGCCTTGTAGCCGGCGATCAGCACCACCTGGGGCGTCAGGTCGACATAGAGGCGCGAGTACAGCTCGATATAGGTGTGAATGGCGCCGACTTCGAGCTGGCCATCGGCCAGGAACTGCGAGATCCGCAGGCTCTGGGCGCCGGCATACGCGAAGTCGAGCTTGCGGGCGATACCGCGCTCGAACAGGTCGAGGTGCTCCACCCGGCTCACGCTGGGGATGATCATATGCAGGTCGTGGATCCTGCCCGGATCCACTTCCGCCAGCGAGCGGGACAGGAAATCGGCCTGCTTCTGGTTATTGCCCTCGAGCACGACGCGGTCGTGCGGGGCGGTGACGGCCTCGAGAAACGGCACGATATCGCCGGTGGGCACCACCTTGCCGTCGGCAAAGCGGGCGCCCAGCGCCTGGCGGCGGCGCTTCTCGGCGCGGCGCGTGTCCCATTGTCTGTTTGCGGTGAGCGTTGGCATCGCGTCTCCATGGACTGCATGTACTGTCGATGCAATCCAAGATACTCACGCGCCGCCCGGCGAACAATGACGCACTGCGTCGAATCGTTAACCTCGGCGGAAACGCCCCGGGCGCCCTTAGGCGGAACGTTAGGCGGAACCTTTCCCTAGCGGGCGATCCGGGTCATGCGGCACACCGCCGCCAGCGCCAGCAGGTTCGGATCGCGCTCGCGGCGGCGCAGGAAGCTGAGCCCGATGGTCTGCTTCATCCCGAACTCGGCCGTCAGCGGAATCAGCGCCACGTTGCCCGCCGCCATGTCGCGCACGCGGCCCGGCAGCAGCGTGTAGCCGATGCCCCCGCCGACGAGGTTCATCAGCGAGAAGATATCGCCGACCTTCATCACGATATTCGGCTCGAAGTCCGCGATGCGGAACGCCTCGACAAAGCCGCTCGACGTCACGAACCCCTCGCCCAGCGACACGAACGGCTCGTCGCGGCACAGGCGCAGATCGACGGCTTCCATCTGGGCATAGCGGGAATCGGCGGGCGCGGCGAAGAAGATGTCGTCCTCGAACAACGGAATGGACTCGATCTCGGGGTCGGGTTCGGGCATGCCGGCCAGCGCGGCGTCGATCGCGCCCTGCTTGAGCTTGTGCAGCAGGTCGGCGTTGGAGCCGAGCACGAGTTCCGCCTGCAGGTCCGGCCGGCGCGTCTTGATGCCGATGACCACCTGCGGCACCGTGCGGATGGTCAGCGAGTACAGGGAGCCGATCTTGAGCTGGTCGGCCGAATAGCCCGCCGCCTCGCGCGTGACGCGGATGCCGTCCGCCATCGCCTTGAGCACGTCGCGCGCCACGTCCGCCAGCACGTGCGCAGCCTCGGTCGGCAGCAGGTTGCGGCCCTCGTGCCGGAAGAGCGCGCAGCGCATGCCTTCCTCGAGCGAATGCAGTGCACGGTGCACGCTGACGGTGCTCACGTCGAGCGCCTCGGCGGCCTTGGCCAGGTTGCCGGTCTCCATGAACGCGAGCAGGGCCTCGAGCTTGCGGAAGGTGATTTCTTCGCTGATACGGCTTGGCATGGGCGGCAGGGGGATGAATATCGCCCAATGATAGCGGACCGGTAACCGCTTTGACCCGCAATGCTGCCGGGGGACACCGCAAAAAAAACCGGCCCCGCAAAGCGAGGCCGGCTTTCGTCGCACGTCGAGATCGGTCAGTAACCGTTCGCGGCGCCGTTGCGGCGGTTGTCGGCCGCCCCGCTATACACCGGGAAGCCATTGCCGTCATACGAGACGGAGATGCCGCTGAGGCCGCTCGTCAGCCCCGTCACCTGCGCGGTGCTGGTCGTGTTGCCGTACGTCGCGATCAGGTTGGCCACCTGGCTCGCGATCGGCTTGCCGCCCTCGAGCTGCGCAATGCCGTTCTGGCCCGTGAAGTTGTCCGCGTTGATCGCGGCCTGCAGGTCCATGCCGTAGATCTCGTGGCCAAGGAACGTCTTCACGATGTAGTCGGGGATCGGACCGCCGCCGGCGGAGCCCCAGACCAGCCGGATCCGCCCATCGGCATCGAACGCGATCGACGGCGAGATCGAGCTGCGCGGACGCTTGTTCGGCGCGTATCCGTTCACGTCGAGGCCCGGCGTGCTGGCCGAGAAGTTCGACATCGCGTTGTTGATCATGATGCCTGCCGCCTCGATATGCGCGCCCCAGTGCGTGTTGATCGTCGTGGTCATCGACAGCGCGTTGCCGTAACCGTCCACGATCGCCACGTTGCTCGTGGTGTTCCAGTCCTCGGCGTGCAGCGCTGCGCCGTTTGCATCGGCCTTCGCCAGCATCGTCGAGCGCACCGTCTTTACGCCCTTGAGCGTCTTGCTGCTGACCGCGGCCATCGTGTCGTAACCGGTCGGATCTGTCGCGGCGAACGCGGCGATGCCGTCGGCGGTGCCGCCCGCCGGCACGGTGCCGATCGCCGTACTCGTGATGAGCGCGGCGCGCGCGTCGAGGTAGGCCGGGGACAACAGCGTGTTCACGCGGGCATTGACGTTCGAGAACGCCGGGTCGCCCACGATATTGCGGCGGTCGGCGTTGGCCAGCCGGCTGCCTTCGGTCACCAGGTGCAGGTAGTCCGTGCCGTTGAACGCGGTGGCCGCCACATTCTTGCGCTCGAGCAGGCCGAGGTTGTACAGCTGGACCACGCCACCGAACGACGGCGACGGCTGCGTGTAGATAGTGAAGCCGAAGCGCGTGCCCACCAGCGGCTTGCGTTCCACCGCGTGATACGCAGCGAAGTCGGCCGCCGTCATCAGGCTCGGGATCCTGGCGACCGTGCCCGCCACTGACGGGGCGGCCGTGGTGCCGGCGACCGGCAGCGTGGAGTAGCACGGCAGCTGGCCCGTGGTGAGCTTGGTGATGATCGCCGGAGCGATGGTGCCGGCCGGATCGTAGAACGCTGCCGCGCCACCGTCACGCACGGTCGTCATCGACGCCGCGAGTTCCGGGTTCCTGATGATCGTGCCGACAGGCAGCGGCTTCTGCCTCGCCGCATCGGCCGGATCGCAGTAGCGTGCGTTGATGTCGGGATACTTGCAACGCGCGGCGCCCTTGGCCGTGCCGGCGGAATTCACCCAGGCCGACACCGCCGTACCGGCCGTCACCGGGTTGCCGTCGTCGTCGTATTCGCCGGAGTCCGAGTACAGCGTCTCGTACATGTACCGCGTCATCGGGAAACCATCGGTCGCCAGCTTGATGGCGTCGTCCCACAACCGGTTCCACGCGGTCTTGCCGTAGAGGTTGTGCACCATGTCGAGCACCGAGAGCGTGCCCGGCACGCCGACCGCGCGCGCGGAGATATTGGTGTTGCCCTGCTGCGACGAGATACTCGCGTTGGCCACAAGCCCGGACTTGCAGACGTTGTAAGGCGCGGTCGTCGAGACGTCCTGCGCCGTGGCGCGATAGATATCGGCCACGCCGCCGGTGGTCGCGGGCGACGACGAGAAACCGTCGAACGTGCGCACCTGCTTGCTCGTGGCGTCGTAATACGTGATCACCGTACCGCCGCCGATGCCCGAAGCGAACGGCTCGGCCACGCCGAGCACCGCCTGCACGGCAATGGCCGCATCGATCGCCGTGCCGCCATTGGCGAGCACCTTGCAGCCGGACGCGGAGGCATTCACGTCGGCCGACGTCACCATCATGTTGGTTCCCGTGATGCCGACCGTCTGACCGTAGGGGGCACCTGCCTGCTGGGTGCATAGCGAGGGATCGAACTTGACGCTGCGTACCGGTGTGGAGGGATCGGAGGGGGTGGCGGGGGGGCTGGCAGGGGGGGCAGTACCGCCGGTACTGCTTGTCGGCGGCGGATCGGAATCGCCACCACAGCCCGCGACGGCCATTGCCAGTACGGTCCCGATCACGAGACCTTTCTTCGTGGATTTCACTACGTACTCCCGTTTGAGTGTGAAGGTTCTTGTTCTTCTTCTACGGGAGAGCGTAAGCAACGAACGTGCCGTTTGAAAACATCCGTTGCTTACAGCGTATTTCGCCAAGCTTGCGGGCGCATCGCAATTCTGATTTGTCACATCGTGATGCTACGCGTCCAGCCGTTCGAAGCGGTGTCGGTCACGACCTGCCTCGCGATCGCATCGGCGAGCCGCTTTGCGTCGGCCGAGATGGTGTCGTGCCTGACCTCGGAGGCACCATGCACGCCCGCACCGGCCGCGGCGGACATGGCCACGTGGCCGGCCAGCGCGCCGACACCAGCGGTTTCCGCGACGCCGGGCATATGGCCGCTGTCGGCGTTCGACGTGAAGTGCTCGAGCGACACCGGTGCGCCATCGGCGGGCTTGTACAGGACCTGCACCGACGCGCCCACGTCGCTCTTGCCGGCGCCGAGGCCGATCAGCAGACGGCGGCGCGACTTGCCTTCGTCGATCTTGTCGAAGTCGCCCGTGAGGATCAGCGCGTTGACGCCGGCGGGAACGGGGCCATCCAGGCGTTCGGCATTGAGACCCTTCGCGCGGAGGTCTTGCACGATCTCGTTCGCCACGGCTTCGCGCGCCTGCATCACGGCCTGATATTGCTGGTCGGAGGACGACTCGCCGGTGGCCATGTTCGCCACCTTCTTCACCATGCCGCTGTCGAGGCGGACCATGCCGGTGGTGGCGACGAACGGCGTGACGTAGATGATGTCGGCATGCACGGGCGCAGCGAAGGGCGCGCGATTGACGTCGGCGGTCTGCGCGCTGGCGCAGCCGGTCATGAGCATCGTCGCGGCGGCGGCGGCGGTCAGTACGACGATCCTGGCTTGCTTGAAGAGGCGGGTGGTGGTTTGCATGATGATCTCCGGGTCTGGTTTCGCCGCGGTGGTCGCGACGTCGTTTGCTTGGGACCCAGTATGGAAAACACGCGACCAACTATCCAGCCATCAAGTATGTCGACACATGTCACGGAGATTTCACGGCGCGGGCAGCGCCACCACGGCCTCCATGCCACCGCCCTCGCGCGCGCGGAAATGCAGGGTGCCGCCGTGCAGGCGCGCGATGCGATCGACGATCGCCAGCCCCAGCCCCGTGCCCTTGGTCTGCGTGCGCGCGTTGTCGCCGCGGCTGAACGGCTCCTTGAGCCGCTCGAGCGCTTCCGGCGAAATGCCGTTGCCGCGATCGCCGACGGCGACGTACGCCGTGCCGTCCTCGCGCCACGTGCGCACCGCGAATCCGCTCTTGCCGTAGACGATGGCGTTCTGCATCAGGTTCATCAGCAGCCGCATCATGCTGATGGGCCGGAAGGGTACTGGCGGCAGATCGCCGAGCGTCAGCGCGAAATCGTGGCCAAGGCCCGCGAAGTCCGATGCAAGCTGGCCGACCAGCGCGTTGAGATCGCCGGGCTCCGGCGCCTCGCGCTCGCCGCTGCCCGCGTAGTCCATGAACTGCTGCAGGATCGTGTCGATCTGGTCGAGGTAACCCTCGGCGGAGGCGACGAAGTTGTCCTCGGCGCCACGCGGCAAGGACATCGCCATGGCCAGCCGCAGCTTCGTCAGCGGCGTGCGGATATCGTGCGAGATACCGGCGAGCATCAGCGCGCGCGTCGCTTCCGCCTGCTGCAGCGACTGCAGCATCTGGTTGAACGCGTGGCTCACCTGCGCGATCTCGGTCGGCCCATCGGTGGGCTGAGGCGGCGGCGCGCGGCCGGCACTCAACTCGCGCGCGGCACCGGCCAGCGTCTGGAGCGGGCGGTTCAGGTAACGCTGAAGCAGCAAACCCGTCAACGCGGCAAGCAAGGCGAGCCCGAGCGAGAGGAACAGCGTGGTCGTGATGCCACTCGCCTGTGCGTCGGCCGTCATCGGCAGGGCCACCCAGCGTGGCTCTCCGGCCACGTGCACGCGAATCCAGAGGCGTTCGATCTCGCCGCTCTCCCATCGCACGGGCATATCGGGCGGCAACTGCGTGCGCAGCGCGCGGACGAACGTCTCGCGCTGCCAGGTGCCGAAAAAGTGCGAAAGGCCCTGCCCCCGGTGCGGAGACTCGCCCGGTGTCTGCGTCTGCGCGCCGAGTTTCGCGGCCACCGCCTGCCCGGCATCGCGGGGCATCGCGACGAGCACCGTGTCGAGCGTCCTGACGTAGTCGGCGAATATCGTGGCGGCCCGCTCGATGCGGGGACGCTGCACGAAATGCAGCAGCACGGTGAGCGAACACAGTTGCGTGAACGCGACCAACGCCACCAGGAGCGCGATATTGCGTGCGAGCAGCGACCGCGGCAGCAGCCGCATCATGCCTCCACGCCGGCAACCAGCATGTATCCGACGCCCCACACCGTCTTGACGAAGCGGGGCTTGGACGGGTCTTCCTCGATGATCTGCCGCAAGCGCAGGATCTGGACGTCGATGCTGCGATCGAGCGCGTTATGGTCGCGGCCGCGCGCGCGGGCAAGCAGGTTGTCGCGGCTGACCGGCCGGTTCGGCGACGAGCCAAGCGCATGCAGCAGCAGCATCTGCGCCGAGTGCATTTCCACCGGTTCGCCGCCGCGCCGCAGCGTCTGCCTGCCGACATCGAATTCGAAGTCCCCGAAGCGTAGCGTCTGCGACGTGACGGTGGGATCGCCAGCCGCCATCTTCTGCCGTCGCAGTAGCGCGCGGATGCGCGCGACCAGTTCGTCGGGCAGGAAAGGCTTGGCCAGGTAATCGTCGGCGCCGGTCTCGAGACCGAGCACGCGATCGACGGGATCGCCCTTGGCGGTCAGCATCAGAATCGGCAGCGTCTGCCCTTCCGCGCGCAGGCGGCGGCAGACGGACAGGCCGTCCTCGGGCTCCATCATCAGATCGAGCACGAGGAGGTCGTACGGTTCGCGTTGCAGGTAGCGGTCCAGCTGCTTGCCGTCGGCGACGGTCCGCACGCTGAAGCCGTGGCCCGTCAGGAAGCGCTGCAACATGTTGCGGAGCTCGGCCTCGTCGTCGAGCACCATGATCTTGTTCGCCTGCTCCATGCGCGTCTCCCGGTGCGAGTCAGCTATCGACTCATCATCTGCTTCGCCATGAACGCCTCGATCTGCGGCAGCGTGATATAGCCGGCGCGCTGCGTGTCGATCTCGTCGAAGTGCCGTGCAACCATCGGCATCCCGGCCGCTGCCTGCTCCCGCGTCAGCTTGCCGTCGCGGGTCGTGTTGGCGTTGGCGAAGCGCGACTGCAGTTGCTGCTCGGCGCGCTCCATGCGCGGATTCGGCGCGGCGGGGGCCGCAGCCGGCTGCGGGCTGGCCTGTGCATAGGCACCTGCCGAAACAATACACAAGAAAAGTGCGGCAATCATCCGATTCATGATGGACTCCGTGGGGTGGCCGACATGGCCGGCCGGGGTGAAATAGGGATAGGTCAGGAGAGCGCGGGAGCGCCCGGTATCAGGCGTAGTGCCCAGGTACCCAGACGCGGCCGATCCAGTGGCCCGGAACATAGACGGCCACGCGTGCGGGTGGCGCCACATACACGACGAGCGGCGGGGGCGGCGCGACATATACGACCTTCGGTGCCGGCGCCACATAGACGACCTTGGGTGCGGGCGCCACGTAGACGGGGGGCTTCGGCGCGGCCGGCGCATACACGGTGACCGGCGGGAGCACGTAGGGCGTGGCGGGCGGAGGCGGCGGAGGCACCACCACCGCGGGCGCCGGGGCGACGGCGACCGTTGCGCCGACCGTGGTCACGCCGCCGGTCGCCACGACCGCGGTGGTGGTGCTGCCCGTCGTCACGACGCCGCCGTGCACGACGGTCGTGCCGCCGCCGGTGGTCACGACGCCACCCGACATCTGCGTCGCGCTGCCGCCGTGAACGACCGTGCCGCCATTGCCGCCCGTGACGGTGCCGCCGCGGTAGCAGGTGTTGCCGGCGCAGCTGGTCGCGGCCGAATGGTTGTAGGTGTTGCCGTTGCCGGTGGTGACCGTGCCGTTCGAGCTGTACTGCCCCGGTGCCTCGCGTGTCACGCTGCCAGACGTCGTGGCCGAGCGGCCATCGGAGCCGGTGAGGTCGCCCGTATGCGAACACGTGCCGCCGGCGCAGCTTGTCGATCCGTCGTGCTGCACCTGGCGGCCATTGGGGCCGATCGCGGTGCCGCTGTTCGAGAACTGGCCCGGCGCGGTCCGCGTGACGGCGCCCGTGTTGGTACCGATGCCGCCGTACGGGCCGATGGCGCCGCCGGCATGGTTGCAGGTGCCGCCGCCGCACGAAACGGCATGCGCGCCGTTGTACGTGCCGTGCGGGGTGTAGGCCGTGCCGTGACCGGTCCAGCTGGCGAACGCGGGGGTGCTGGCGATGACGAGCGTCGCGGCGGCGGAGATGAGCTTGAGCGATTTCATGTGAACTCCTTTCGGTTCGGATCTGCACCGCCGCGGTGGCGCGGTGCCGGTGACGGGACGAACTATAGAAGTCGGTCCGCGCGATCCAAACCCGAAAGGCATGTCACGGTGTTACACGCCGGGCTCGTGACATCGGGCGACATATTTGCCCGATGCGCCGTGCATCAGAGGCTACCCGAACAGCGCGGATGGGGGCGCGTAGAAACCGCGTCCGATCAGCCCCGCGTCGCCCGCCTCGTCGAGGATGGCGAGGTTCACGATTGGCACGCATGCGGCCTCGCGTGCGCGGCCGGCATCGACGATGCCCGTGACCGCATCGGTCACGCTCGCGCGGCGCGTCGCGAGGTCCGCCGGCAACCATTGCTGCCAGTCCGCGCGCAGTGCCGGCGCCAGCATCAGCGCCTGCCCGCCGAGTCCGCCGAAGTCGATCACCGCGCTGTCGCCGATCGCGCCGAGCGCGACGGTCGCATCGTGGCCCGGCAGACGAATACCGACCGGCGGCGCCGCGGGTACCGTCTGCCATGCCGCCGCGCGATGCAGACGCATGCCGAAGTCCACGCCGTTGCCTCCCGCGGCGGCGATGCCGGACGCCTGCCTGCGCAGATGCCAGCATGCGGTCGCCATCAGAATCGGCAGTACGAAACCCGCATTGGCGCCGACGACGGCCAGCGCCTCCGGCTTCAGGCCCGCGAGCGCGGTGACCAGCGCCGCATTGGCCGCAACCGTGCGGCCGTGACAGTCGTCGCCGTTGGCAAGCGCCTCGGCAATCAGCGGTCCCATGGCCACCGCATGTTCGCGCAGCCAGCCGTCGAGTGCGTCCAGGCCGCAGGCGGCAACCGCCGCGAGACGCGTTTGCGCCGCGGCGTCGCGGGTGCCGAAGCGTAGCGCGGGCGGCGGTCCCTCGATCAGCGGCGCATAGGCGACGGACGCGCCGTCACCCACGACTGCAAGCGGCATCGACGCCGACACCACCTGCGCGAGCGGCGTCGCCACGCCGTAGTCCTGCGCGGGCGCCAGCGTGACGTCTCCACCGGCCAGCAATCGCCCTGCCGCTTCGGCGTCCGGGGCAAGCCCCTCGAACATCACGGCCTGAATCGCCGCATTGCGTACGGGCGCCGGCACGGCCGCCGCGCTGGCATACGGCGGTCCCGCATGCAGCAGCACCGTGCGCGGCAGATCGGGCAGCACCGCGTCGCGGCGTTGCACGCCACGCCATAGCGCTGCCGCATACGGACGCGCGTACAGGCGCGCGAGGGCGTGTGCAGCCGGGTCGGCAGTCGTGGTCATCGTGGACGCTCCTCAGGCAGCTTGCGCCAGCGGCAGGATTGGCGATTGCGCGTCGAAGCGCCGACCCGCGCGCAGACAGAAGCTCGGCGAGAGCCAGCGGTCGGTCACGACCTCGGTGCCTTCGTTGTCGCGCATCACCCAGCGGCCACGCGCATCGTCGAGGACGCTCACGTCCGCCACGCCGCCCACCTTGAGCACACCGAGTTCGCCTTCCATGCCGATCATCTGCGCGGCGTTGCGCGTAACCATCGCCACCACGTGCTCGAGCGGCAGGCCCAGCGCGATCATGCTCGTCATCGCGGAGACCAGGCCGAAGCGCGAATTGCCCTTGAACAGATGGTCCTCCTCGTCCGGATGATGGTCGGGCGTGCCCGGCGGCGCGGGCACCGACGTGTTGTAGCCATGCATGTCCGCCCCGAGCGTATCGGGAATGACGCCCGCATCGAGCACGATGCGCGCGGTCTTGAAGCTGAAGTGGGAGCCGTGGCCGACGTCGATCTTGAGCCCGCGCGCGATCGCTTCCGGCACCAGCGGATGCAGCTTGCCGTCGATCTCCACGAAACCGCCCGGATGGCGGCTGAACGGGTGCGCGAGGATGTCGCCCGGTTTCAGCATTTCCACCACCTGGTTGAAGATCGAATCCGGATTCACGGCGCGGCCGCCGTCTTCGGGTTTCGGCCACAGCTGACCGAAGTGGATATAGACGGGCAACTGCGATTCGCGCCCGATACGCGTGGCAATGCGCATCACATCGACACCCCATCGCGCAAAGCCGCCAATCTCCGCATGGGCCTTGAGTCCGCGCACGAGGTCGCGATTGCTGCGCGCCGACTTGACCGTGGCATCGACGTCGAGGCACTCGGGCCGATACAGCTCCGGATAGTAATGGCCCTCCAGCCCGCCGACGAGATAGGCCGAGAGAAAGGCCAGCACGCGCGTATGCGAGGGCTGCGCGACGTACTGTCGAAAGCCCGGCAACGTGATGCAGCTTGGGCCGCCCTGATCCACCAGCGTGGTCACGCCGGAATGCACGCCACACATGTCGGCATTGAGGCCGAAGCGGCCGGTCACGCCTTCGTACACGTGGGCGTGAGTATCGATGAGCCCCGGCAACACGAGCTTGCCCCGGCAGTCGATCACTTCCGCGTCGCCGGCCTGCGCCGCCAGGTCCGCGCCGATGGCCGCGACGGTACCGCCGTCGATCAGCACATCGAACACGCCATCGCGTTGGCTGGAGGGGTCGATCACCCGTCCGCCCTTCAAAAGCTTCTTCGTCATGTGAGGTGAGTGTGCATTGTGGAGCGTTGATTTACGTGGCATACCTCATATTTGTGGCGAGGCAGCCCCCGGAATGGCGCGCGGACGTCAGCCGCCCAGATACGCGCGCCGGATATTCGGGTCCGCCAGCATCTTGTCGGCCGGCCCTTCATTGACCACGCGCCCGTTCTCGAGCAAATACGCGCGGTCGCACATTTCCAGCGCGGCGTAGGCGTTCTGCTCGACCATCAGCACCGTGGTGCCTTCGCGGCGCACTTCCAGAATCAGGTCGAAGATCATCTCGACGAAGTTCGGCGCCAGGCCCAGCGACGGCTCATCGAACATCACGAGGCGCGGCCGCGCCATCAGCGCGCGCGCAATCGCCAGCATCTGCTGCTCGCCGCCGGACAGTGTGCCCGCCGCCTGCTTCAATCGTTCACGCAGCCGCGGAAAGCGATCGAGCATGCGCTCGCGATCCTGCCGTACACGATTGCGATCGATGCGGCGATACGCGCCCATCTCGAGGTTCTCCGCCACCGTGAGCTGCGGGAAGACACGCCGGCCTTCCGGGCAGTGCGCGACGCCGCGCTCGATCACCGCCGCGGCCGATGCCCCGGAGATCTGGTGGCCGTCGAACGTGATGCGGCCATGCACGAGCGGCTCGAGGCCGCTGATCGCGCGCAGCGTCGTGGACTTGCCCGCGCCGTTGGCGCCGATCAGCGTGACCAGTTCGCCTTCGCGCACCTCGATCGAGACGCGCTCGACGCCGACGGCCGGGCCGTACCGTACAGAAATCTGTTCAACCTTGAGCACGTTTGAGCCCCGATCCGAGATAGGCCCGGATAACTTCCGGGTCCTGCTGAATATCCGCCGGCTTGCCGGTTGCAATGCGCTTGCCGTGGTTGAGCACCACGATATGGTCGGAGATCGACATCACCATATGCATGTCGTGCTCGACCAGCAGTACCGTCACACCGCTGTCGCGAATGCGCCGGACCATCGTCTTGAAGGCGTCCGTCTCCGACGGGTTGAGACCGGCCGCGGGCTCGTCCAGCAACAGGATGCGCGGCCGCGCCGCGAGGGCAATCGCCACGCCGAGCAGCCGTTGCTCGCCATAGGCAAGGCTCGATGCCAGTTCTTCCGCGCGATGCGCAAGACCGACGAACGCGAGCAGTTCTTCGGCGCGGGCACGCAGCGCGCGTTCCTCTTCGCGGACGCGGCGGCCGCGCGTCAGCGCCTGCCACAATCCCGAACGGCCCTGCAGATGCAGCGCGGTCAGCACGTTGTCGAACACCGTGCAGCCGGGGAACACGTTCGTGCGCTGAAAGCTGCGAACAAGCCCCAGCTCGGCGATCTTCTCGGGCGGCAGTCCCACCACGTTGCGGCCGAACACGCGAACCTCGCCAGCGGTCGGGCGCATATAGCCCGAGATGGCGTTGAATGTCGTGGTCTTGCCCGCGCCGTTGGGTCCGATCAGGCTGACGATCTGTCCCTCCTCCACGTCGAAGCTCACGGTGTCCATCGCCTTGAGACCGGCGATGTCCATCGTCACCCCACCCAGCGTCAGTACGGCCGCGCTCATGCTTCGTCTCCCTTTGCCGGCACCGCCATGGCGATCGGCGAGGCCACCGCCGTCGGCCGCGCGCGGCGGCGCAGCCTGGCGAACGCCGGCACGATGCCGCGCGGCAGCAGGATCAGGATCACGATCATCAGCGTGCCGTAGAGCATCCATTGCATTTCGGGAGCCATCACGCCGCGCAACGCTTCGGGCATCAGCCCGAAGATCAGGCCGCCGACGACGGGGCCGGCCAGCGTGCCCTTGCCGCCCGCGATCACCATGATGACCATCGTGATCGTGAACATGAACATGAAGACGTCCGGGTCGATGATCTGCACGGTATGCGCATAGAGGCCGCCCGCCGCACCCGCGATGCCGGCCGAGACCAGCGTGGCGATGCGCAGATAGCGCGATGCCTCGATACCGATCGAGCGCGCCAGCGTTTCGTTCTCGCGCAGCGCGACCATCGCGCGGCCCACGCGGCTGCGCACGATCGCCGCCACGGTGAACCATGCAACGGTTCCCGCCGCGAGCACGAGCCAGTAGCGCGCCGCCTTGGTCGTCAGGTCCATCACGCCCTGGCCGGGGACCCACATCGTCAGCGCGGGAATGTTGTTCAAGGCCATCGGACCCTCGGTGAGGTCCACCCAGTTCAGCGCGACCATGCGCATCACCTGCGCGAAGCTGATGGTCACGATGACGAAATACGCGCCGCGCACGCGGAATGCGAGCTTGCCGACGAGCCAGCCCGACAGGCTGGCCATGGCGATACCGGCAACGAATGCCACCCAGACCGGCTTCGGCGCCACGACGAACGGCGTGTCGAAACCGTAGATCGATACGTCGAAACCCAGCGAGAGCAGCGCGCTGGTATAGGCGCCGATGCCGAAGAAGGCCACGTGGCCAAGGCTTAGCTGCCCCGTATAGCCGAGCAGCAGGTTCAGGCTGATGGCCGCGACGATGAAGATGCCGCACGAGGCCATCACCGACAGCACGTAAGGGTCCGGCCAGAGCACGGGCAGCAATGCGAGCGCCGCGACACAGGCCAGCGGCGTGAATCTTGCGAGAGTCATCCCACACGCTCCTTGGTGGAAAACAGGCCCTGCGGCCGCACGATCATGACGATCAGGATGACCAGGAATCCGATGGCATCGCGGTACGCGGTGGACACATAGCCCGCGCCGAACTCCTCGACGAGGCCCAGCGTGAACCCGCCCAGCGCGGCACCCGGCAGATTGCCGAGGCCGCCCAGGATCACGATCGCGAACGCCTTGAGGCTGGCCAGATCGCCCATGGTCGGATTGACCACGAACACGGGCGCGAGCAGCGCGCCGGCCACCGCCGCGAGCGACGAGCCCAACGCGAAGGTGAGCGTGTACATGTACGGCACCTTGACGCCGACGATCTCCGCGGCGTCGCGGTCCTGGAACGTCGCCCGCATGGCGAGACCCAGCCGCGTGCGCTCGATCAGCAGGTAGAACAGTCCCAGCAGCACGACGGCCGTGCACAGCACGAACAGGCGAATCGGCGAAACGGATACGAGCCCCAGCACGAGCGGCTCCTGCGAGAACGGCGACGGCACCGCCTTGGCGACACCGCCCCAGAGCAGCAGTTCGCCGTTCTGCATCACGATCATCACGCCGATCATGATCAGCATGATCTCGTCCATGGCCGCGAGGTTTCGCCGCCGCAGCAGCACGTACTCGATCAGCGCGCCCACGGCAAAGCCGCCGACGGCCGCGAGAATCAGCGAGCCGAAGAAATTGAGGCCCAGCACCGATACCACCGCGTAGGCGATATAGGCACCCAGCGCATAGAGCTCGCCGTGCGCGAAGTTGACGACCCGCATGATGCCGAAGATCAGCGTCAGGCCGATGCCCAGCAACGCATAGGTCGCCCCAAGCACGAGTCCGTTCAGCGCATGCTGCAGGAACGATTCCACTGTGTTTCCCCTGTCCGTGCGTGGCTGCGGTATTACTTCACCGCGACCGCGCCATCCTTGAGCTCGACCACATAGATGTTCGGCTCGGCCTGGCCGCTTTCCTTGCCGGCGGGGCCCTCCTTGATAAACGCGATGTCGCCGTTCACGCCCTTGAGCTTGACCTTCCACAGCGCGTCGCGGATGGCGGCCGGCTCGGCCTTGCCGGCCACGCGGATGGCTTCGGCGATGGTCAGGATGGCGTCATAGCCGCGGAAGCCTTCGGTCTGGCCAGCGAAGTCGAGCTTGCGCGCGTTCCAGCCTTCCACGAAGTCCTTTGCCACTTCCGGATACTTCGCACGTTCCACGGCCCACGGCGCGAAGAACAGCAGATGCTGGCTCGCATAGCCCTTCGGGCCCGGCGTCTTCAGCAGCGGCTCGGGGAACGAGCCGCCGGTCGTGATGATGCGTTGCGGCAGGCGCTGCTCGGCCGCCTGACGAATCGCGAGCGTCAGCTGCTCGATGCCCGACGTGACGATCAGCGTGTCCGCGCCCGTGCTCTTGAGCGAGGCGAGCTGCGCCGACAGGTCGGTGGCGTCGGGCGCCATCGTTTCCGTGCGGCCTACCGCGATACCCTTGCCTTCGAGCGCCTTGCGGAACTCGGCGGCGGCACCGAGACCCCAGTCGTTGTTGACCGACAGGAAGTCCACCTTCTTGATGGCGGGGCTGAACGAGGCGAGATGCCTGGCGAATGCCGCGGCTTCCATTGCCGACGTCGGGCTCGTGCGGAAGATCCACGGATTGCCCGCGGTCGTGATCTTCGTCGACGACGCGGTCTCCACGACCATCGGCACGCCATACTCGACCAGCTTCGGCATGACGGCGAGCGTGAACGTGGAGCTCCACGCGCCCATCAGCACGGGCACCTTGTCCTTGAGGATCAGCTTCTCGGCCGAGTTGACTGCTTCGCGCGGGTTCGACTTGTTGTCCTCGATCACCAGCTCGATCTTGCGGCCCAGCACGCCGCCACGGCTATTGATGACGTCCGCCGCGATGCGCGCGCCGTTGGTCACGTAGGTGCCCGACGCGGCCACCGCGCCGGTCAGCGGCTCGGTGACGCCGATCTTGATCGTTTCCTGTGCCTGCGCGGACGACGCGCCGTAGGCGAGAACGCACGTGGCCACCAGAGTGGCGGCATGACGGATGGGGGCGCTGCGCTTGCTGCGGATCCACATGGGGATCTCCTTGTTCGAGATGAGACAGGACGATGGGTTACTGCAAGGGATGGAATCAGGCGGCATTCTTGCGGCCGCGCCACCACTGGCGCAGCCATGCCTTGAACACGCTCCACAGGTCGATGGAGGCCGACGCCGGCGCGGGTGCCGCGACAGCGGCGACAGCGGTGGGCGCACCGAGGGCCGCCTCCGCGCTCGCCGTGCGCGCGGCAACCTCGGCGACCATCGGCGTCTCCGCGGGCAACGCCGCCTGCAAGTTCGCCGCAAACTCGCGCGTCAGCTGTTCAGCCAGCGCCCGCACGATGCCCTCGCGGCTGAACTGCGCCAGCGCGCCCGTCACCGTATAGTCCACGGCCACGACGACCTCGGTCCCGGTGCCGGCCGGCTGCAGCGCGAACCGCGCCACTCCCTTGACGCGGCTTTGCGTCTTGCCATCCACGGCCGACCCGCTGAACGCGCCACTGCGGGCAGCGGCGTCCTGCTCCAGCTCGCCCTGCCCCTTGAAGCGCGCGGCGATCGGGCCGAGCTTGACTTGGAACAGCAGCGGCACCTTGTTGCCTTCCACCGCCGCATCGTCCGGAATGGACGCACCGGGCAGGCAGTTGACCAGCAGGCGGACATCCTGGAATGCCTGCCATACGGCGTCGGGCGCGGTAGACAGCGTGAAACGTTGTTCGATTTCCATGCAGCGCTCCTCAGGCGAACAGTTCGGGTTGCGCACGGCGCTCGCGCAGCACGCGCTGGATGGCGCGCACGATGCCGATATATCCCGTGCAGCGGCACAGGTTGCCCGCCAGTTCTTCCTGAATGCGCGCTTCGTCCGCGTCGGGCAGGCGCAGGACGATGTCCCGCGCGGTCATCAGCATGCCGGGCGTGCAATAGCCGCATTGGAGCGCGTGCTCCGCCGTGAAGGCCCCGCGCAGCTGCGCCATCACGGCGTCGTCGTCGAACGCCTCGAGCGTGCGCACCGCCTTGCCGACGAAGCGCACCGCCGATTGCAGGCACGACCGCTGCGGCGTGCCGTCGATCTCCACCGTGCACGCGCCGCACACACCGTGCTCGCAGCCGATATGCGTGGCCGTCAGGCCGCAGTGGTCGCGCAGTGCGTCGGCCAGGTGCGTGCGGTCCTCGATCTCCAGTGCGTACCGGCGACCATTCACGTCGAGGTCGATGCGCGTCGCGCGGACTTCCGGAAAATTCAGTTCAGGGGCGCTCATTCGGTGGTCTCCATATCCATGACGACGCGTCGCAGCATCTCGGCAAGCTGGGTGGCACGCGCGGGATCGACATCGACGCCGGCATCCGCGAGCCATGCGGCACGCTGCGAGGCATTCGAGAGCGAAGCAATCAGGCCCGCGCCTTCGAACACGCGCGGAGCGCCATCGAGCGCGCCGATGACGAGGCGCTCGACACCGAGCGCGGGATCGCGCAGCGCGCACACGAGCGCATGCGCGAACTCGCCGGTCTTGCGGCAGAACTTGCGATACGACCATTGGGCTTGTGCGGACAGCCGCGGCACGCTGACGGCGGTCAGGAGTTCGCCTTCGGCGAGCTGCGTCTCGAACGCGGCCAGCATGAAGTCGGCTGCGGGGACCATGCGCGCGCCATCGGGGCCTTCGAGCCGCAGCGTCGCGCCAAGCAGCGGCATCGTGCTGACCCAGTCAGCCGCCGGATCGGCATGGCACAGGCTGCCGCCGATCGTGCCGCGGTTGCGCACCGCGCGATAGGCAATACCGCGCGCCACCGTGGGCATCAGACCGCGGCTCGGGTCCGGCAGCCTGCCGTCCTCGAACGCCGCGTGAGTACACATCGCGCCGAACACGATCGCATCGGCGTCCTCCCTCACCGCGCGCAGTACCTCGATGCCGTCCAGATCGACGAGCATCTCTGGCTGCGCGAGCCGCAGGTTCAGCATCGCACCGAGCGACTGGCCGCCGGCGATGGGCTTGCCGCCCCAGCCGGCGTCGCGCAGCGCGCTTGCCGCGGCGTCGATCGAAGTGCCGCGCTCCAGGCGATAGGCAACGGCTTTCATTGCGCACCTCCCTGATGGGCGGCGACCCGCGCCTCGGCCAGCGCGGCGAGCACGCGTTCCGGACTTGCGGGGCATTGCGTCAGTTCCGCGCCCAGCGCATGCAGCGCATCGTTGACCGCGTTGATAATGGCGGCCGGCGGAGCGATGGCGCCGCCTTCGCCCAGCCCCTTCTGGCCGTACTTGCTGTGCGGGCTCGGCGTTTCCATATGCAGCAGCTTGAGCGCGGGCATTTCTCCCGCGCCGGGCAGCAGGTAGTCGGCCATGGTCGAAGCCAGCGGCTGGCCTTCCGTATCGAAGGGCATCTCTTCGTAGAGCGCCGTGCCGATACCTTGTGCAAGGCCGCCGATGATCTGGCCATCGACAATCAGCGGGTTCAGCAGCACGCCGCCGTCCTCGCAGATCGCGTAGTCGAGCAGCGTCACCTTGCCGGTGGCGGTATCGACCTCCACCGCGCACGCGTGCGTGGCGTAGCTGAAGGTGCCCGTATCGGGCTGGGTCTTGTATCCGGTTACCACTTCGAGCCCGCCCGGATCGACGCCGGCCGGCACCTTCTGCGGCGCGCGATACCAGGTGTGGGCGATCTCGGCGAGCGACATGCCCGTCGGTTGACCGGGTTCCCGCACAACCCCGTCGATCAACTGCAGGGACGCCGCGGGCTTGCCGAGCACGCCGGCCGCAATGCCGATCAGGCGCTGGGCGAGCAAATCGCACGCCGCGCCGACGGCGCCGCCGGCCATCACGGCGCAGCGCGAGCCCCAGGTGCCGGTGGAGTACGGCGAGACCGCCGTGTCGCCATGCACCACGCGCACACGTTCGATCTCGATGCCGAGCACCGTGTGCGCGACCTGCGCCATCGACGTTTCCATGCCCTGCCCATGCGAATGCACGCCGAGCCGCAGTTCCAGCACGCCGTCGGGGGTGATGCGGGCCGAGCATTGTTCGTGGCCGGGCACCATCGGGATGCCCCAGCCGTGATAGACCGAGGTGCCGTGCGCGCCCTGCTCGCAATACACGGACAGGCCCAGGCCGATACGCGTGGTGCCGCCCGCCGCATTGACCTCGCGCTGCCGCGCGCGCCAGCGTTGCCAGTCGAGCGCGGCCACCGCGCGCGTCATGCTTTCCGCGTAGTCGCCGGAGTCGAACAGCTTGCCGGTGATATTGACGAACGGCATCGCGCTGGCCGGCACGAGGCTGCGCGCGCGCAGGTCGTAAGGCTCCATGCCGAGGTCGCGCGCGGCCGCGTCCATCATCAGCTCGATGGCAAAGCACACACCGGTGCGCGCGACACCGCGGTAGGGCAAGATGCCGGGCTTGTTCGTCGCCATCGCGCGCGAGCGGCAGACATATCGATCCATCGTGTACGGGCCGGGCAGGATCGACGCCACCTGCGACGCTTCCAGGCAGGCGCTGAACGGATATAGCGAGTACGCGCCGGAGTCCACCATCGCCTCGCACTCGATGCTCACGAGGCGGCCGTCGGGCTCGACCTCGATGGCGATGTCATACGCATGCTCGCGGCAGTTGGCATTCGCGCTCAGTTGCTCGCGGCGGTCTTCGAGCCAGCGGACGGGGCGGTTCAGATGGCGCGCGAGCCAGGCGCAGCAGACTTCCTCGGGCAGCAGCAGCCCCTTGTAGCCGAAGCCGCCGCCGACGTCGGGCGAAATCACGCGTACCTGGCCTTCGTCGAGGCCCAGGCACTCGGCCAGACCGGTACGGTTGATATGGGGCACCTGCGCCGCGGAGTACATCACGAGCTGGTCGAGGCGGTGGTCCCACCAGCAGAGCACGGCGCGGCCCTCCATCGGCATCATGCACTGGCGCGCGGTACGAAGCTTGCGGTGATAGCGACGTGTGTTCGTTGCCGACGGCGTGTCGCCGCCCTTCTCGCCCTTCTCGCCTTTCTCGATGCGCGTCTCGACGAACACGTTGTCGCTCCACGCGTCGTGCACGCGCGATTCGGACGTATCCGCCGTGTTCATGTCGGCCAGCACCGGCAGCTCGTCGTAGTCGACCTCCACCTGCGCGGCGATATCCTCGGCACGCGCCCGCGTCGGTGCGATACACGCGGCCACCAGTTCGCCCACATGGCGCACCTTGTCGCTGGCAAGCGGATGCTGCACCGAGCGCTTGAAGCCCGGCAGGCCCGCGGCGGCGAGGATTGGCGCCACGCCCTGCAGATCGGCCATCGTGTACACCAGCGATTCGAGGCCCGCCGGCTTGTGGATGGCGCCGAGGCGCGCGTGGGCGACCGGGCTACGCACGAAGGCGACGTCGAGCATGTCCGGCATGCGGATATCGCCGACGAACTGTCCGCGGCCAAGCAGCAGCCGCTGGTCTTCCTTGCGCGGCACGCGCTCGCCGATGCCCTGGGCACGGACAACGGGCGCGAGGTGATCCCTGGAGGTTGGAGCGTTCATACGCGGGGGCGTCTTGTTGTGTGGTCCCGGCTTTCGCCAGCTGTGCGCTGCATAAAGCAACGCGTGTGCCACCGCGCACGCCTGGCGCGCCATCACATCGCGCAACCCATTGATCCGATTGATAAAATTCCACTGAATAAATATGTGCCATACCCCCTATCTCGCTAGAATGCGAGGGACGCCGCGACGTCCGCGCACCAACTTGAGTCGCACCCTGACGCATAAATGGGGCATGCCACATATTTCATGGTGCGCGAAACCACCTTACATGTCGTAATTTCCCGAAATACTCCGACATATGGGCTGCGGCGATACGTGGCATACTTCCCAAATCGCCTGCGGGCTATCCAGTACCCCTTCCATGATTCGCGAAGACAGCCTTCCCCTGCTCGAGGCGGAGCTAGCGGCGGTCCAGCAGCGCTCGGTGCTTTATTCCCGCCCGGGCTTTCTGATTCGCCGGCTGCATCAGATCCATGGCGGTCTGTTTCTCGAAGAGACCAGCGAGTTCAACATCACGCCGGTCCAGTACAGCCTGATGTCGGCCCTGCTCGAGCAGGGCGAGCTCGATCAGAATTCACTGGCGATGGCGATCGGCCTCGAACGCACCACTGTGGCCGAGGTGTTGCCGCGCCTCGAGGCACGCGGATTGATCGAGCGCCGGCAGTCGCCCCTCGACGGCCGCGTCAAGCTCGTGCGTCTGGCGCGCAAGGGCCGCACGCTCGTGCAGCGCATGCAGGAGGCCGTGGAGCGCGCGCATGCGCGCACGATCGAGCATCTGACGCCAGCCGAGCGCGACCTCTTCATGCTGATGATGATCCGGATCGTCGAGGCGAGCGACGTGCCCGGCGTGGCACCCTTGAAGAGCAAATAAGCCTCACACGCGCTTTCATGTCTCCCTGGCTTCGCGCAGCGGAAACATCAGCATCGCTGCCGCAATGCCCAGCGCGCCACCGAGCAGCGTCTCCCAGGCGCGCGCGACCAGCACCGCCAGCGAATGCTCGCCGGAGACGGCCAGCGTGACCACGAGCGTGAATGCGAAGGCGCCGCAGGCCACGTCGTACCGCTCGGGAAGCGCCATCGCGTAGACGATCATCGCCAGCGACGCGGCACACCAGATCAGCAATGGCGCGTGCGCCGCGAGCGGCAGGCAGACGAGGCCCAGCGGTACGCCCACGAGCGTGCCGACGATGCGGCGCCGTCCGCGCTCCAGCGTCGCCGCGGCGGTGCCCGTCACCACATACACGCATGCGGTGACGCCCCAGGCGGATTCGATCAGACCGAAGGCGCTGTTCAACGCCACGACCACCAGCGAGGCGGTTGCCGCCTGCAGGCCCATGACCAACTCTGGCGAGCCGAACCGCGGCCGCACGATCGGCGCGAGCGGTGGCGCCGGCACCGGCTGCTCGGCGGGGCCGGTCAGCATGCGTGGCACCACGGTGGATACGATCGCAATCAATACGGCCGCGACAATGGCCATCAGGTCGCGCGGCCCGAGGTCCGTCGTATAGCCCAGCAGTTGCCCGATATAAAGCTGCGATCCCACGCCGGCGCCGAGCACGCCGTAACGGCGCAGAAACCCGACACCGAACGCGCCGCTGATCAACACCCACTCTCCGCCCGCGCGCAGATGGGCTGACAGCCAGGGCGACGCCACCGCATAGACGGCCGCGCCGAGCCCGGCCGCGATGCAGAGCGCGACGAGATCGCGGGCCGAGGCATACCGTGTCGTACGTGCCTCCGACACACTGGCCCACAACGCGAACCCGGCCGCCAGCGTCACGAGGGGCGCCGCGTCGGGCAATCCAACCGATACGTCCCGCAGCGCGCCGAGCGCCGCCGCGATGCCATAGGCCGTGACGAGGCGCAGTCCCTTGATACGGCGATGCGTACCCGGGTCGATGCGATCCAGCCACTGGGAAAGCTTTTGGGAGAGCCGCTGGGCGAGGGCGGCCGCGGCGGTAAGAGCGGCGGTAAGGGCGGCGGTAAGAGCGGCGGGCAATGGGTGCTCCGGCGAAGGAACGGCTGCCTGCTATTAAACGCCGCCTCTGGCCAGCACGCAACGGCACGCGGAGCGCAGGGACATCGCGGCAGGCTTGGCGCGGCGGCGCTATCATCGCGGCTTTGCTCGCTCGCTTTCAGGAGACTCGCGTGCCCTACCTCGATCACGCCGGCGCCCGGCTGTTCTACACCGTCGATGGCCCCGATGGCGCGCCCGCCATCGTCTTCTCCAATTCTCTCGGCGCCGATCACACGATGTGGCAGCCGCAGGCCGACGCGCTGGCGGGCGAGTACCGGGTAGTCCGGTATGACACGCGCGGTCATGGCCGCTCGACGTTCGACGGCAAGCCGTTCGACATCGACACGCTCGGCCGCGACGTCCTGGCTGTTCTCGATGCATTGGAGATCGATACGGCCGCGTTCTGCGGGCTATCGATGGGCGGATCGACGGGGCAGTGGCTCGGCATTCACGCGCCGGAGCGCTTCTCGCATATCGTGCTGGCCAACACGGCGGCGAAGATCGGGGGCACCGACGGCTGGAACACGCGTATCGCCACGGTGCTGAGGGATGGCATGGGCGTCATGGTGGAGCCTTCGGTCCAGCGCTGGTTCACGTCCGGCTTCGTCGCGCGCGAGAACGCGGCGATCGCGCCGCTGCGTGAGGTACTGGCGGCGCTCGACCCGCAAGGCTATGCAGCCAACTGCGCCGCCGTGCGCGACGCGGATTTCCGCACGACGGCGTCCTCGATCACGGTGCCCATGCTCGTCATCGCGGGCAGCGACGATCCTTCCACAACAGCCGCCGAAGGCCGCGCGCTGGCCGATGCGATCCCGAACGCTCGCTATCTCGAACTCCCTGCCGCCCATATCTCGAGCTTCGAACAGCCGGCGCGCTTCACGCAGGCGCTGCGGGAGTTCCTGCGCTGACGGCGGGCGCCGGCCCGAGCCGCGCGGCGAAGACACGCCGGCAGATGTCGAGGAAATCGCGGCTCAGAATATTGCCCTCGGCCTGCAACGCAGTCGCCGCAATGATCGGCAGCCGCACATCCGGCACCAACGGCACCGCGCGCAATCCCATGGCCTCCGCCCCCAGCGCGGTGGCCGCTTCGACGATACCCACCCGCCTGCAGCGCGCGGCCAGCGCCATCACCGAGTGATAGGACAACGCCTGCACGCTCGACTTCACGTCGATGCCGAGATCCCGGCAGGTCTGCGCAAGCAGCCGCCCGACGGGATCGTCCGGGTCCGGCCCGATCAGCGGATGCTCGCCCAGGAACGCCAGATCGATCGCATTGACCGGCGGCACCACGCTCGGCGGGCCAATGCACATGAGCCGGCTCATCGCGAGCAACTCCTCGCGCACCGCCGGATGCGGCAAGTTATGGAACAGAATGCCGATATCCGCATCCAGCAGCGCGAGATCCGCCGCCGCCTGATCGGAGTAGATCGCGCGCACCGTAATGCGCGCGTTCGGATAGCGCAGTGTCATCTCGGCCACGGCCTCCGCCACCAGCGTCTCGGCCAGCGCCGGTGCCGCAATGATCCGCAACGTATCCGACCGCTCGCCCCGCAGGTTCTCGGCAAGCTTGCGAATCGCGCCAAGCTGTGCATCCAGCTTCTCCATCTCCGGATACAGCTGCAGCGCCTCGCGCGTGGCGACCAGACGCCCGCGCACGCGCTGGAACAACACGTAGCCAAGCTGCCGCTCCGCACTATGCAGGATCTGCGTGACGGCCGGCTGGCTCAGGTTCAGCAGCTCGGCCGCCGCGCTGAGCGTGCCCGTGACGCGAATGGCATTGATGACCTCGATATGGCGCAGCCTCATCGGCACTTCCCCCTGTTGCGGCATCCGCGGCCATTATGCGCCGCCGCGCCTACGCCTTCTGCGGTAACGCCCCCTCGGCCCCCTCGGTCCCCACGTCCGGCGTGCCCACCCGCTGCCTGCGGAAGTACACGAGGCAAGCGAGCGCGAGCATGACCGTCGCCATCACGTAGTAGGCGGGAATCATCTTGCTGCCGGTAGCCTTCGACAGCCACGCGCACGCCAGCAGCGACAACCCGCCCACGACCGTGAAGTTCAGGTTATGGATCAGTGCCAGCCCTGTCGTACGCGTACCGTGAGGAAACAGCTCCGCGAGAAACGCCGGCATCGCGCCCTGGAACACCATCACGCACGCGGTAAGCCCGGTCACGCAGGTGACATACACCGGAACGGTCGGCACATTCACCATCCACAGGAACGCGGGCACGGTCAGTACCGCGGTCAGCAACGTCCCGAGCGTGATCATCGCCAGCCGGCCATGACGATCGGACAACGCGCCGAACACCGGCGGCAGGATGATCTGCGCCATGGCGTAGCCCATCGCGCCATACATCGAGTCCGCGACCGACAGGCCCAGCTCCTTCTGCGCATACAGCGGGATGTAGACACCAAGCAGATAGTTGGTCGAGGCCGCCAGCGAGTACACGCCGATTGCACAGGCGATGCGTGCCTTGGCGGTGGTCAGCGTGGTGCGCACCGGATTCGCCTCGTGCCGCCCCTGCGTGAACTCGGGTGTCTCGTCGACGCGGCGACGCAGCCAGTAGCCGAACGGCACGATGACTAGCCCAAGGATGAACGGCAACCGCCAAGCCCATGCAACAATCTGCTCGCTGGGCACGGCGGCCGTCAGCACGTACGTCACCACGCTGGCGAGTCCCGTCGCCAATCCGATACCGACCACCTGAAAGCTCGCGAAATAGCCGCGCCGATGCCTGGGCGCGTGCTCGGTGACGAACGACACCGACGTCCCGAACTCGCCGCCCGCCGAGAATCCCTGCAGGAACTTGCCGGCGACCAGCACGACGGTGCCCGCGATGCCCCATGCCGCGTAAGACGGCGCAAACGCGATCATCGCGGTGCCGACGCCCATCGCCCAGATGGTGAGCATCATGCCGGCCTTGCGGCCATGACGATCGGCGTAGCCACCGATGACGAGCGCGCCGAGCGGCCGCACGAAGTAACTCACGCCGAACGTGGCCAGCGTCACCAGCAGCGACGTGTAGGGATCGGCGGTGGGAAAGAAGACTCTGGCGATATAGACGGCGAGAAAGCCGTAGATGAACAGATCGTAGAACTCCAGCATATTGCCGACGAGCGCCGAGCCGATGACGCGGCGAAAGCGGGCGCGGGTGGCCTGATCGAGAGCATGAGATTGCGGCATGACGGACTCCGGTGTGGGTGGCGGGGCCGCCATCAAGCGTTCAGGAAATCGAAGCCCGCCAACGCAAAGGCTTCCGCCAGCGCGCGCAGCTCGGCAATCGACACGTGCTCGTCGGGTGCGCCCATGTTCCGCGGCGTCAGACCGCAGACGACGGTCGGGACGCCCGCGCGCCGGTACAGCCGCGCATCGGATGCGCCAACGCGCATGTTCACCACCGACGGCACGCCCGAGACCTCCTCGCAACAGCGCCGCAGCGTGGCGACCACCGCGTGGTCCGGCGACGTCCAGCTCGGTTCGTAGCGGCGGTCGATGATCGCTTCCACACCTGGGCACTGCTGCAGGATCTGCGCCAGCTCGTGCTCGACATCGGACACGCTCGTCCCCACGGGAAGACGGAGGTCAACCGTCGCTTCGGCCGTGTCGGCCACCAGGTTCGGCAGCCGGCCCCCGCGAATCGTGCCGATCGTCATCGTGATCCGGCGCAGCACGTCGCTCTCTCCCGCGCCGGACAGCGCTTCGGAAACATGGCTTGCCTCGCGGATCGCGGCCAGCACCGTCGGCGGCGCCGCCACCGGCATGTCGCGCAGCCCCGTCAACGCATCGAGCGCGCGCAGCAGCTTCTCAATCGCGCTATCGCCCTTATGCACATGGGCGGCATGCGCGGAGGTCCCCCGCGCACGCAGCGTCAGCCACACCATGCCCTTCTCGCCAAAGCGCAGCACGCGCATCGATCCGGTGTCGGCGCTGATCATCGCGTCACCGCGCGCATGCGGGACGTGGTCGAGCAGGTACTGCGTGCCTTCCACCCCCATGGTCTCCTCGTCGCCGACGAATGTCGCCACCACCTCGCCCGGCCAGGCATGCCGGCACGCTGCAAGCTGCCGCATCGCAACAAGAATGGCGGCGATGCCGCCTTTCATGTCCGACACCCCGAGACCGAATAGATCGGTGCCGCGCACTTCGCCGGCAGGGTCGGCGGTCCACGCGTCGGCATCGACGAGCGGAAACGTATCCATATGCCCATTGAATACCAGCGTGCGCCCGGGGCCATTGCCCTTCAGCCGCAGCACGAGATTCATCACGTGCGGCAAGGTGCGGTACCGCTCCACCTCCACGCCGGGAATGTCGCTCGCATAGGCGGCGATGGTCTCCGCCATCGCGTGCGTGTCGCCGGGCGGGCATGCGCTGGGCACCGCGACAAGGCGGCGCGCGACGTCGATGGTGTCGGCGGAAGCCGAGCGTGCGGCAGCCGCCAGCCATGCACGCGTGTCGTGCCGGCCCACTGGCGCGGCGGTGGCCGGATATGAGGAGTCGAGAGTGTCTTGCATGGCGAATGGACGATGTCGATGGGGGAGCCGATGTCGATCGGTGTGTGCCGCATGTCGTCGATGACGATTGCGTGAACCCATCTTCGGCGCCGCGATGGGCGCCGTCCAATTAGCAAGTGGTGCGCGCCTATAAGAGAAATCAAAGTCCGGCACCGTTCTCGCGCATGGCGCACCGCAATAAAGATTCCCGTGCGCCGCAACGGGGAACGCAAGACGTTCTTCGCAGGATTGGTAAAAATCCCTACACCTGCCGCAAATCCTTATGCTATAAATCCCTGCAAGACGAGATGTCGTCTCACAACATGTCGCGCTAGCTGCCAATATTGCCAGCGGAGCGCAAGGCAACAGAGCCCGAACCGGTGAAGACCGGTTCGGGCTTTTTCGTTTTCAGATTTCTGCGCCTTTCGTAGTGCCCCAGTCGAATGGATGCCACGGCAACCAGGGCGGAGCTTTGCCTTCGACTTCGAAAACAACACCGCATCACATGGCCTAGGAGAACACGATGAGCCAGTTCAATCGCCGCCGCTTCGTCAAGACCGCCGGATCCATGCTCGCGCTCGGCGCGACCTCGGGCACGCTGCTGCGCCCGCTTGCCGCGCATGCGCAGGAGAGCGTCAAGCTAGGGCTGCTGCATTCGCTGTCGGGCACCATCGCCATTGCCGAGGCATCGCTCGTGGATGCCGAGAAAATGGCCGTGGACGAGATCAACGCCTCGGGCGGCATCATGGGCCGCAAGATCGAGGTAGTGGTCGAGGATGGCGCGAGCGAGAACCCGATCTTCGCCGAGAAGGCGCGCAAGCTGCTGGAGCGCGACAAGTGCGCGGCGATCATCGGCTGCTACACGTCGGCCTCGCGCAAGGCCGTACTCCCCGCGCTTGCGCGCGCCAACGGCCTGCTGTTCTACCCGACGTACTACGAGGGACAGGAGCAGGACAAGCACGTCATCTACCCGTCGCAGGAAGCCACGCAGTCCGTTATCGCCGCCATCGACTGGATGGCGCGCGAGAAAGGCAAGACCATCTTCCTGGTCGGCTCCGACTACATCTATCCGCGCACCTGCAACAAGATCGCCAAGGCCACGATCACGAAGCTCGGCGGCAAGCTCGCGGGGGAGGAATACGCACCGCTCGGCCATACGGAGTTCTCGTCGATCATCAACAAGATCAAGGCTGCGAAGCCCGACTGCATCTACAGCACGGTGGTCGGCGGCTCCAACGTCGCGTTCTACAAGCAGCTGCGCGCCGCGGGACTCGACGGCAGCAAGATCACGCTGCTCTCCACCGTGGTGTCGGAGAACGAGATCGAGGGCATCGGCAAGGACAACGCGGTGGGTTACTACGCGTGCATGGGCTACTTCCAGAGCCTGAAGAATCCCGTCAACGAGCGTTTCGTCAAGGCCTTCAAGACGCGCTATGGACAGGAGCGGGTCATCGGCGATCCGATGGAAGTGGCCTACAACAGCGTCTACCTGTGGAAGCTCGCCGTGGAGAAGGCCAAGACCTTCGACCCCGAGAAGGTGGCGGCGGCGGCCGGCGGCGTCACGCTCGACGCGCCCGAAGGCACGGTCCGCGTGCATGCCACCAACCATCACGTATGGAAGAAGGTGCGCGTCGGGCGCGCGCGCCCCGACGGCCAGTTCGACATCGTGTGGGAGTCCGCGAACCTGATCGAGCCGAATCCGTTCCCGCAGCTGTAACGGAGACGACGCATGGATATCGATATCGTCGCGATGCAGGTGTTCAACGGCATCAGCCTGTTCACGATCCTGTTCCTGATGGCGATTGGCCTCGCCATCGTGTTCGGGCTGATGGGCGTCATCAACATGGCGCACGGCGAGCTCATGGCGCTCGGCGCGTACATGACGTACCTGACGTCGCGCGCGTTCGAGCATTGGGCGCCGCAGTGGATGGACGGCTACCTGTTTGCCGCCATCCCCGTGGCGTTCGCCACCACGTTCGCCGCGGGCTATGTGCTCGAGCGGGGCTTTATCCGCTTCTTCTACGACCGCCCGCTCGATACGCTGCTGG
The DNA here is from genome assembly GCF_038440175.1 of Cupriavidus sp. OTU4054. Classification (NCBI taxonomy): domain Bacteria; kingdom Pseudomonadati; phylum Pseudomonadota; class Betaproteobacteria; order Burkholderiales; family Burkholderiaceae; genus Cupriavidus; species Cupriavidus sp. OTU4054. The sequence goes on along the minus strand of NZ_JASATF010000021.1, from coordinate 86,096 downwards.
CCACGTGGGGCCTGAGCCTGATCCTGCAGCAGACCTACCGCTCGGTGTTCGGCCCGCAGGAAGTCAGCGTACCGCTCGCGTCGTGGCTGTCCGGCGCATGGGAGCCCGTGAGCGGCATCCAGCTGCCGCTCACGCGCATCTTCGTGATCGGGCTGACCGCAGTGGTCGCGCTCGCGGTGTATCTGCTGCTCTATCGCACGCGATGGGGACTGCGCGTGCGCGCCGTGACGCAGAACCGCGCGATGAGCGATGCCGTCGGCATCAACACGGACCGCGTGGATGCCGCCACGTTCGCGCTCGGCTCCGGCCTGGCGGGCATTGCCGGCTGCGTGTTCACGATGATCGGCTCGACCAACCCCGGTACCGGGCAGCTGTATATCGTCGATTCGTTCATCGTGGTCGTGTTCGGCGGCGTCCAGAGCCTGATCGGCACGGCGCTATCGGGCTTCACCATCGCGCAGTCGCAGACGACGCTCGAGTACCTGATGAGCGGCTCCATGGCAAAGGTCGCGATCCTGCTGCTGGTGATCACCGCGCTGTACTTCCGGCCCAACGGCCTGTTCGCCCGCAAGGCACGGAGGTAATGCCATGAAGCGCTCCACGAAGCTTGTCTACCGCAAGACCGACATCGCCGCGCTCGCCGCCGTCGCCGTGCTGCTGCTTGCGGTGCTGCCGCTCGCGCTCGATGCGTTCCGGCTCAACCTCGTCGGCAAATACCTCGCCTTCTCGTTCGTCGCCATCGGCATCGTCATCACATGGGGGTATGGCGGCATCCTGAGCCTGGGCCAGGGCATCTTCTTCGGCCTCGGCGGCTACATGATGGCGATGTTCCTGAAGCTGGAGGCTTCCGCGCCCGAACTGCCCGACTTCATGGTCTGGAGCAGCGTGGAGAAGCTGCCGCTATGGTGGGAGCCGTTCCACAGTTTCGCCGCCACCGTCGTGCTGATCCTCGTGCTGCCGGCACTGCTCGCCTACGGCCTGTCCTACGCCGTGTTCAAGCGCCGTCTCAGCGGCGTGTACTTCGCGATCGTCACGCTGTGCCTTGCCACCACGCTTACCGTGCTGATCATCGGCCAGCAGGGCGACACCGGCGGCGCCAACGGCATCACCGACTTCCGCACGCTGCTGGGCATGGACGTGGTCGGCGACGCCGCGCGGCAGGTCATCTACTTCGTGCAGGCCGGCACGATCCTCGTACTGATGGCCCTCGCCGTCGCCCTCCTGCGCAGCCGCTTCGGCAAGGTGCTCATCGCCATCCGCGACAGCGAGGACCGTGTGCGCTTCAGCGGCTACAACACCGCGCACTTCAAGGCGTTCGTGTTCATGCTCGCGGCCATCCTGAGCGCGATTGGCGGCGCGTTCTACACGCTGCAGGTCGGCCTGGTCTCGCCGGGTGTGGTCGGCGTGGTCACCTCCGTGGAGATGGTCATCTTCGCGGCCGTCGGCGGGCGGCTATCGGTGCCGGGCGCCGTGGTCGGCGCGCTGCTCGTCGGTTTCCTCAAGTCGTGGCTGTCGGAGACCTTCCCGCAAATCTGGCTCTACTTCCTCGGTGCGATCTTTATCGTCGTGGTCGTGGCCATGCCCAATGGACTCGCCGGGCTATTCAGCAACGTCGGTGACGCTCGCCGCGCGAAGGAGAGCCCATGAACGCGGAACTCGATATGGACAACATGATGCCCGCCCCGGCGATGGCCGCCACGCAGGCCGAACCTGCCGCACCCGTGGCCGGCTGCCTCGAGATCGAAGCACTGACGGTGTCGTTCGACGGCTTTCGCGCGGTGGACGGACTGAGCCTGCGCGTCGATCCGTGCGAGTTGCGCGTGATCATCGGCCCGAACGGCGCCGGCAAGACCACGCTACTCGACATGATCTGCGGCAAGACGCGCCCCTCCTCCGGGCGTGTGCTGTTCGAGGGAAAAGACCTCGCCCAGATGCCCGAGCACGAAATCGTGCGCGCGGGTGTCGGCCGCAAGTTCCAGACGCCGTCGGTCTATGAAGACCTGACCGTGTTCGAGAACTTCGAGATCTCGCTGCCCAATGCGCACGGCGTGCTGCGCTCGGTGTTCTTCCATCGCCGCAGCGACGTCATTGCGCGCATCGAAGCGGTCGCGGACATGGTGTTCCTGCGCGACCGCCTGGACGGCAAGGCCGGCCGGCTGAGCCACGGGCAGAAGCAATGGCTCGAGATCGGCATGCTGTTGCTCCAGGAGCCGCGCCTGCTGCTGCTCGACGAACCCGTGGCCGGCATGAGCCCGCGCGAACGCGAACTCACGGCTGCGCTACTCGCCCGCATCGCGCAGGGCAAGTCGGTCATCGTGATCGAGCATGACATGGACTTCGTGCGCCAGATCGCGAGCAAGGTGACCGTCCTGCATCAGGGCCGCGTGCTCAGCGAGGGCACCGTCGCGGAGGTACAGGCGGACCCCCGTGTCATCGACGTCTACCTCGGCCACTAGGAGCCCAGCCATGCTCGACGTGCAACGACTCAATGTGGCCTACCGCGAATCGCATGTAATCAAGGATGTCTCGTTCTCGGTCGCCGAGCGCGAGTCGGTCGCGATCATGGGCCGCAACGGTATGGGCAAGACCACGCTGCTCAAATCGCTTATCGGCATGCTGCCCGCGCGCAGCGGCAGCATCCGCCTGCGCGGCACGGAGCTCAATGGCCTGCGCGGCCACGCGCGCGTGCGGCAGGGGCTCGCGTTCGTGCCGCAGGGACGCATGATCTTTCCGGCGCTGACCGTGGAACAGAACATCCTGACCGGCACCGAGTATTCGCGCTATCGCGCGGTGCCCGACTACATCTACCAGTGCTTTCCTGTGTTGAAGGAGATGCGCAACCGGCGCGGCGGCAATCTCAGCGGCGGTCAGCAGCAGATGCTCGCCATCGCGCGCGCGCTCGTTTCCGACCCGCAGGTACTGATTCTCGACGAGCCGACCGAAGGCATCCAGCCCTCGATCATCAAGGACATCGCGCGCACCCTCAACACGCTGCGCAAGGAGCGTGGGTTCGCGATCGTGGTGTCCGAGCAGATGCTGAGCTTCGCGCTCGACCTCGCTGACCGTTTTCTGGTCATCGACGGCGGGCGCATCGTGCACGAGGAAGCGCGCGAGACGCTCGACCAGGAGAAAGTGCGGTCATTCCTGACCGTCTGAGGTGTTACCCGTTTTTTCCAAGGAGAAATAACATGCGACATGGCGATATCGGCAGCTCGAAGGACACGGTTGGCGTGGCGGTGGTGAACTACAAGATGCCGCGGCTGCATACGAAGGCGGAGGTACTCGACAACGCGCGCAAGATCGCCGAGATGCTCGTGGGCATGAAGCAGGGCCTGCCCGGCATGGATCTCGTGGTGTTTCCCGAGTACTCGACGCATGGCATCATGTACGACGCGAAGGAGATGTACGAAACCGCATCGCAGATTCCCGGGGAAGAGACCGAGATCTTCGCGGCCGCCTGCCGCAAGGCCAATGTGTGGGGCGTGTTCTCGCTGACCGGGGAACGGCACGAGGAGCACCCGAACAAGGCGCCGTACAACACGCTCATCCTGATGAACAACCAGGGCGAGATCGTGCAGAAGTATCGCAAGATCATGCCGTGGGCGCCGATCGAAGGCTGGTATCCGGGCGACTGCACGTACGTGTCCGAAGGGCCGAAAGGGCTCAAGGTCAGCCTGATCATCTGCGACGACGGCAACTATCCCGAGATCTGGCGCGACTGCGCGATGCGCGGCGCCGAGCTGATCGTGCGCTGCCAGGGCTATATGTACCCCGCGCGCGACCAGCAGATGATGGTCGCCAAGACCATGGCATGGATGAACAACAGCTACGTGGCGGTGGCCAATGCCACGGGCTTCGACGGCGTGTACTCGTACTTCGGCGGGTCGTCGCTGATCGGCTTCGACGGCCGCACGCTCGGCGAGTGCGGCACCGAGGAGATGGGCATCCAGTACGGCGAGTTCTCGCTGAGCCTGATCCGCGACGCGCGCAAGAACCAGCAGTCGAACAACCACCTGTTCAAGCTGCTGCACCGCGGCTATACGGGCAAGATCAACTCTGGCGAGGGAGCGCAGGGCGTGGCCGCCTGTCCGTTCGAGTTCTACGGCAAGTGGGTGAACGATCCGGATGGCACGCGAAAGATGGTCGAGTCCATCACGCGCACGACCGTCGGCACGCCCGAGTGTCCGATCGAAGGGATTCCGCACGAGCAGGCCGAGCACCGCTGACGCGATTGCGGTGACCGCACCCACCGCGGATGACGCACGCCGCGGTGGGCCACCTTTCCACGACGATCCCTCTCACCAGACCGCGCAATGTCCAGTGCCATCGCCGCCTATCGCATCGAGACCGAACCGTTCTATCAACCCGTCGGACAGGAAGTCGCATGGTTCGAGCACGCCTACGCGCACCGGCTGCCGACCGTACTCAAGGGCCCGACGGGCTGTGGCAAGACGCGGTTCATCGAGTACATGGCGTGGAAACTGCGCAAGCCACTCATCACGGTGGCATGCAACGAGGATATGACCGCGTCCGACCTCGTCGGCCGCTACCTGCTCGACGCGCAGGGCACCGCCTGGCATGATGGCCCGCTCACCACGGCCGTGCGCGAGGGCGCGATCTGCTACCTCGACGAGATCGTCGAGGCGCGGCAGGACACGACCGTGATCATTCACCCGCTCACGGACGCGCGGCGCATCCTGCCGCTCGACAAGAAGGGCGAACTGATCCACGCGCATCGGGACTTCCAGCTCGTCGTGTCGTACAACCCTGGCTACCAGAGCCGCGCGAAGGACATGAAGCCGTCCACGCGGCAGCGCTTCGTCGCGATGCAGTTCGACTACCCCGATGCCGCCGCGGAGGCGCGCATCGTCGCGGCGGAAGCCGATATCGCCCCGCAACTCGCCACGCAGCTCGTCGATATCGCCGCGCGCACGCGCGCGCTGCGCCATCGCGGCCTCGACGAAGGCGCCTCCACCCGCATGCTGATCCACGCGGGCACGCTCATGCGCTCGGGCGTCTCCCCGCGCGACAGCTGCGACATGACGATGACCCATGCGCTGACCGACGATCCCGATATGGCGCTCGCGCTGCGCGGGCTCATCGAGGCAACGTTCGCATGACGGCTTCGGACGTCTCCGCATCGCTCGATCCACTGCTGACGGGATTGTCCGGGCCAGCCGGATGCGGTCTCACCGTGGCGACCGCCGCACGCCTGCGCCGCCCGGTGCTGACGCCCACGCATCTGCTGATTCCGGCCGCCGAGGCCTACACGGCGTCCTACGCCATGCAACGCGCGGCGGCCGCGCATGCCGCCGCGCATCTGCGCTTCTCGCCCCGCGCGCAGTCCTCTCGCGGTCTCAAGCCCCTGAGCATTGCCGTGATCTCGGCCATCGAGGATGCGCGGGTCGATAGCCTGATGATGCAGGATTGCCCCGGCTTGCGCGCGTGGTGGCTACCCCCGCTGCGCGATGCCGTCGATCCGCATGGTCTGAGCTTCCGCGCGATGATGAGCCGCCTGGGCGCGGCGCTGCTCGACGACGACTGGCCGGACGACAACTACTGGATCGACAAGGCGCGTCGGGGCTTCGCGGCACTGCGCGCGCGCCTGCACGACCATGCGGCGTTCCGCGAGATGGCGTCGATCCTCGCCAACGATCTCGGGCAGATGCGCGTCCGCTTCGATGCGAACGACTACGCGGTGCCAGCCCCTTATCGCGACGACAACAGCTTCCTGTGGGACCATGGCGATGCCGCGCCGCCGCCCGATGCGGAATCGCTCGCGCTCGCGGGTACATCGACTTATCAACGCGACGAACGCGATGAAGCGAGCGGCGAGGTTGCCCGCGCGGAGATGGCCGACGAACTGTCGCGCACGGTGTACCCCGAATGGGACTATCGGCTCGACCTCGCTCGCCAGGACTGGTGCACGGTCATCGAGCGCTCGCCGATGGCGCAGTCGTTGCCGCATGGCGACGTGGCGCCACCGGATCCGTCACGGATCGGCGCGCGTCTCTCGCTGCCCCATCGCCAGCGCCTGAGCCGCGAACGGCGCCTCCGGCGCCAGCTCGAAGGCGAGTCGCTCGATCTCGACGCGGCCGTCACGGTCATGGTCGATCGCCGGCTCGGCCTGGCGCCGGAGCCGCGGCTGTTCCTGCGTCCCGCGCGCGGTACACCACACTTCAGCATCCTGCTGCTCGTCGATGCCTCGGCGTCCACCAACGACGTGGCGACCGGCGTTGGTACCGGCAGCGGCGCCACGGTGCTCGACGTGGAACGCACCGCCACCGCGATGCTCGCCCATGCGGCCGCGGAGTGCGGCCATCGCGTCGCCATCCACGCGTTTTCGTCGGACACGCGCGAGGCGGTCAACTACTTCCGGCTGCTCGACTTCGGCAAGCCGCTAGACCTCGACGCGCGCGCGAGACTGGGCGGACTCGCGGGCCGCTTCTCCACGCGTCTCGGTACCGCGCTTCGCCACGCCACCACGTGCGTGATGGACGAACCCAACCCCCATCGCGCCATCGTCGTCATCACGGATGGCGAACCGTCCGATGTCGATGTATTCGACCGCCGCTATCTCGTCGAGGACGCGCGCGCGGCCGTGCAGGCGGCACGCCGCGCGGGCGTGGCGGTCTGCGGTGTCACGATCGACTCGGGTGCGGCACCGTACATCCGCACCATCCTCGGGCATGGCAACTTCTGCATTGCCGATACGGCGCGGGCCTTGCCTGCGCAACTGTCGGCAATATATGCTCGACTCGTGTCCAACTAGCGAGACCGCGGAACCATGGCCAACAAGGACCCCGTGCGCGTCGGCGTACTGTTCTCCGAGACGGGCGCCACTTCGACGATCGGTCACTCGCAGCTTCAGGGATCGCTGCTGGCGATCGAGGAAATCAACGCGGCAGGCGGCCTCGACGGGCGCGAACTCGTGCCCGTGGTCTACGACGCGCAATCGTCGCCCGCCGTCTATGCGCGCCTGGCCGAGCGCCTGATCGTGCAGGACCGCGTCAACACGATCTTCGGCTGCTACATGTCGAGCAGCCGCAAGGCCGTGCTGCCTGTGGTCGAGCGCTGGAACAAGCTGCTGTTCTACCCGACGCTCTATGAAGGCTTCGAATTCTCGAACAACATCATCTACACAGGTGCCGCCCCGAACCAGAACAGCGTGCAGCTGGCCGAGTTCATGACGGCGAACTTTGGCGCGCGCGTGTATCTGATCGGCTCGGACTATATCTATCCGTACGAATCCAACCGCATCATGGGCGAACTCGTGCTGCAGCGGCAGGACAGCCAGAAGGTCGGCGAGCGCTATGTGCCGCTCGATGCCGGCGAACGCGACTTCGCACCGATCATCGCGGAGATCCGCGAGCGGCGGCCGGACTTCATCTTCTCGACCGTGGTGGGCAATTCGACGGCCGCGTTCTACCGCGCCTATGCGGAGGCGGGCCTCGATCCGCGCACGATGCCCATCGCGAGCCTCACGACCTCGGAGGCGGAGATCAGCCAGATGGGCGCCGACGTGGCTACGGGCCATGTCACGGCGGCCCCATACTTCCAGTCGATCCAGCGCGACGACAACCTCAAGTGCCTCGAACGTCTGCGCCGCCGCTTCGGCGACTCGGTGCCGAACCTGTGCTGGGAGGCCGCCTACTTCCAGATGCACGTCTACGCGAATGCGTTCCGCCGATGCGGCGAGGACGAGATCCTGCATATCATGCCCCATATCCTCGGCAGCGAGTTCGATGCGCCGCAGGGACGGATCCGCATCGATCCGTCGAATCATCACACCTGCCTGTATCCGCGCATCGGTATCGCCAATTCCCGCGGCCAGTTCACCATCGTGCGGGAGGCCACGCGTCCGGTCCATCCCGACCCCTACCTCGTCACGCATTCGCTCGGGGACTGGACCACGACGCTCACGACGCTGGAGCTCTGACGTGGGTGCGGAAGGCCAGCGTCGCACGATCCGGGCGACTCCCCAGATTCTCAAGGACCTGCGCTCGCTGCGCGTGCTCGTCTTTCATCCCGACGATGCCGACGGCAAGCAACTGACCGACCAGCTGCAGCGCATCGGCTGCCAGGTGCAGGCATTCTGGCCCCCGCTGCCGACGCTGCCCGAAGGCATCGACGCAGTGTTTCTCGCCGTGCGGCCCGATTGCATCGAGCTCGGCTTCGACTGGTTCAAGGCCGAGAACGCGCCGACGCTGATCGCGGTGGTGACCTACGAGAATCCGACCATCGTCGAGGCCGTGCTGCATATCGGCGCGCAGGCGGTACTGGGTTCGCCCGTGCGCTCGTTCGGCCTGCTGTCGTCGCTCGTAGTCGCGCGGCAGGTGCATGGGCAAGCCGGCGCATCCGGCCGCAAGATCCGCAAGCTCGAGGCCAAGCTCGTCGGCGTGCGACAGATCGAGGAAGCGAAGAACATCCTCATGCGCACGCGTCAGATCAGCGACGGTGCCGCCTACGACCTGATCCGCGACCAGGCCATGAGCAAGCGCGTGACCACCGAGGTCATCGCCGCCGCCATCATCAACGCCAACGAGATCCTGTCGATCGGCAAGACCTGATCGGCTGGCGCGGTCAGCCGATCAGCTTGAGCAGCGCGGGCACCGTGAGCACCGCCGTGTAGTAGCCCATGAACTGCACGCCGGTGTTGAAGCCGATCGTGCGCGCCAGCAGGCCCCCCATCAAACCCATCGTCAGGATCACCAGCAGCCCGACGAGTCCGCCTTCCCACACGCTGATCACGAGAATCAGTCCGACGAACGTCGCGATGATCGCCTCGTGCGAGACGCGGCGCGAGACGAACAGCGCCGCGCGGCGCGCGTAGTTCATCGCGAACGGATACGACACCAGTGCGGCCAGGCAGACGGCGAGCAGCCCGTAGCCGAGGAACTCCCAGTGATTGAGGAGGTTGTGCAGATTGTGCGTCTGCCCGCCGCCAGCGTCCACGGTGAAGACCGGCGGCGCATTGAACAGCGGCGCGGCGGGACCTGCCGCGACCGGGCTCAGGGGCAGCCCGAACGCGATAAGCGGAATCAGGGCCTCGGCGATATAGGTGGCTTCGGTCACGCCATTGCGCGCGCTCAGGACCGTGGTCAGGCGATGGTAGGCATGCCGGATGCGCGAACCGACCAGTTCGCCGAGCACGACCGTCATCGCCACGGGGCTGAACACGAACGTCGCGCTCGAGATGGCTGCCGTGGCCACCGTCCATCGCGTCTGCTCGCGATCGAGCACGCGGAACGGGTTAGGGAAGTAGCCGGCCCAGCCCTTGACGTCGGGCGCGATGGCAAAGGTACGCACCTTGTCGCGCCGCATGCGCTGGCGATCGGTGGGCGAGATCACCGAGTACAGGTCGGCGATCAGGGGGCCGATCGCAATCCCGAGGAAATAGCTGATGCTGAGCTTGACGCCGAACTTCGCCGTCAGCGTCTGCAGCGCCACCACCACGAAGACGAACGGCACCAGCGCGGCAACCGAGGCCCAGCGTCCGGCCGAGCTGTACGCGATGATCACCGCGGCGATCACGAAGATCCATGGCGCCGCCTTGGTGATCGTCGCGCCGAACGGTGCAAGCAGCACCGCGAACAGGACCGCGAGCGGCACCGCGACGAATGCCGCGATGATGGCGCCCGAGATCATCTTGCGTAGCGCGATATGCGGCACGCCGAGATTGCGCAGGTGGTTGGCATCCTGCAGCAGCGGGGTGGCCAGCGTGTCGCCCGGGATGCCGAGCAGCGCGGTGGGAATCGCGTGGGTCATATGCTTGGCCACGGCGCCCGCGAGGAAGAACGTGAATACGCCTTCGGGGGGCACGCCCAGCAGCACGACGAGCAGCGTCAGCGGGGCCAGCGTGGTGGTCTCGTCGGTGCCGGAGACCAGGCCGATGGCCGCGAACACGACCGCGCCGATCAGGCCCATGCCGGCGGCCACGAGGATATGGGACAGCAGTGTGGATTCCATCATCGTTCGTCTCCGTGTCTTACGACGATGCGGATACCGGCGACGCCGGCGCCGGCACGTGCCGCGCCGCGGCGGCCACCGCCTCCGGACGCGCCGCGCGTTCGCGTGCGGCGAAGAGTTCGAGCAGTTGCAGGGCCTCGAGCTCGCGCACCGCGGCGGCGGGCAGGTCGGCGATCGAACCGAGGCCGCCGTTCTCCGCCGCGAGCTTGTCGAGCACTTCCTCGCGCCATGCGGGATCCGCGGCCGCATCCTCCGTGACCTCGCGCTTGGGCGCGAACAGCAGTGCGCACAGCACGCCCGAGAGCAGGCAGCCGCCCAGCCCCGCGAGCATGGCGTAAGCCCGTGCAAGATCGGCATTGGCGACGAGGGTCGCGAGCAGGCGGCTCGCGGCAAGGTAAGCGGCAATGCTGACAACGGCCCCGATCGCGATGGCCCAGGCGAGATGGCGCGTATCCGCGGTATCTCCCCAGACCTCGACCAGGTCCCATGCCGATGCGTCGGCTTGAGGTTTCATCGACTTGTCTCCTTGATGGCCCGTCTTGCCGCGCGCACGGGTGTGGCGCGGCAGACGATGCTCTGGTTTTCTCTACTGCAAAGGCTTCAGGCGCGCAGTTCCGCGAGCAACGCCACCGCCCGGTCGGTCCGCACGTCCTTCTCCTCGGCCATCCGCTTCGCGATGCGATCGACTTCGTCGCCGACCGCGCCCGCGACGAGCGCGATATTGCGCGCGTGCAGCGCCATATGGCCGCGCTGGATCCCTTCCGTGGCCAGCGCGCGCAACGCCCCGAGATTCTGGGCAAGTCCGACCGCCGCCGCAATCTCGCCGAGCTCCTGCGCGGACTTCACGTCCAGAATCTTCAGCGCGAGGCGTGCCAGCGGATGCGTCTTCGTCGCGCCGCCCACCAGCCCGACCGGCATCGGCAGTTCGATCGTCCCGACCAGCGCGCCGCTGGCATCCTTCTCCCAGTGCGTCAGCGATGTGTACTGGCCGTTGCGGCACGCGTAGGCATGGGCGCCAGCCTCCACCGCGCGCCAGTCGTTGCCGGTGGCCACGACCACGGGGTCGATCCCGTTCATGATGCCCTTGTTGTGCGTGGCCGCGCGGTACGGATCGATCGCCGCGAACACGTAGGCATCGATCACGCCCTCGACAATCTCTTCGCCGCTGCGCTCGGCCGTGGCGAGCACCGATGCGGGCAGCCTCACGCGGGCGCGCGCGAGCCGCAGGTCCGCGAGGTTCGACAGGATACGCAGCCGTACCGATCCGCCCGTGATTTTCTCCACGAGCGGCGACACGGCCTCGGCCATCGTGTTGACCGTGTTGGCGCCCATGGCATCGCGCACATCGACGATCAGGTGCATGACCACCATCGGTCCGCGCGGCGTGTCCTGGAACACGTGCACGGCAATATCCTTGCAGCCTCCGCCCAGGCCGATCAGCACCTTGTCGCGGCTGTTGGCCACGGCGAGAATGTCTTCGCGCTGACGCAGCAGTGCCTGGCGCGCGCCGTGCGGATCGGACACACCGAGCACCTGCACCTGCGCCCGCATCAGCGGCACGGTGCTCGATGTCTCGAAGCCGCCGCAGTCGCGCGCCAGCTTGGCCATGAACGACGCGGCGGCGACCACCGAGGGTTCTTCCACGACCATCGGCACGAGCACGTCGCGGCCGTTCACGCGGAAGTTGCCGGCCACGCCGAATGGCAGCTCGAACGTGCCGACCACGTTCTCGATCATCCCGTCCGCCAGCGCGCTGCCCAGCGCGCCGGGCTCGGCCAGCAGGCGGATGTCGTCGGGGGAGAGGGCGGCGGCGCCGGCCAGATGCTGCAGGCGTTGCGCGGGCGTGAGGGCGCGAAAATTCGGTAGCCGGGAGTCGAGGCCCACGGTGTCTCCTTGTTGGTATGGAATGGTGACACTTTAGGTCCACTGTACCCATGAAAAAAGGTACAGTTCGGCAGGACACTCGCCTACCCGCCCGCCATCGTGACCCGATCGACCACCCTCTCCGCCACGCTTGCCAACTCGCTCGAGCGCCAGATCGTCGAAGGCGCCTACCGTGCCGGCGACAAGCTGCCCTCCCTGCGCGAACTCGCTTCGCTGCACGGCTACAGCAAGAACACGATCGTCGCGGCGTTCGAATTGCTGGTGAGCCGCGGCCTCGTGGAGCCGCGCCGCGGGGCCGGCTATTTCGTGCTGGACCAGCACGCGAAGGCGCGGCCCGACGAGGAACCCGGTTCGTTGCGGCGCGCGATGGATATCGTCTGGCTCATGCGCGAGCAGCTCAAGAGCCGGCCCGACGTGCTCGCGGTCGGCGATGGCTTTCCGCCGGTGGAATGGCTCGCGGAAGCGCGGCTCGACAAGTACCACCACAAGGTCGCCCGCACCGGTCTGGGTGCGTTGTTCCGGTATGGCAATCGCTTTGGCTATGGGCCGCTGCGCGACCATCTCGTGCGCAAGCTCGGCGATGTGGGGGTGGGCGCCGATGCGCGCCAGATCGTGCTTACGCACGGCGCGAACGATGCACTCGATCTCGTCATCCGCTACTTCGTGCCGCCGGGCGCGACGGTGTTCGTCGATGACCCGGGCTATTACCCGTTGTTCGGCAAGCTCAAGCTCGCCGGCGCGCGCATCGTCGGCGTGCCGCGCCTGGCCGATGGCCCCGACCTCGATGCGCTCGAGCAGTTGCTCGTTCAGCGGCGGCCACGGCTGTTCTTCACGCAATCGGTCGGCCACAACCCCACGGGCTCCGACCTGTCGGCCGCGAAGGCCTACCGCGTGCTGCAGCTCGCGCAGAAGTATGACGTGATGCTGGTCGAGGACGATGCCCTGGCCGATTTCAAGCCGACCACGCTGCCACGTCTGTCCGCGCTGGACCAGCTGACGCGCACGATCTACGTGGGCAGCTTTTCCAAGTCGTTCTCGGCGGCGTTACGCGTGGGGTTCATTGCATGCAGCGCCGATCTGGCGAGCGATCTCGCGGACCTGAAGGCGCTGATCCACGTGAGCAGTTCGGAATACTGCGAGCGCACGATCGACGTGATTCTCAGCGAAGGGCATTACCAGCGCTATATCGCGCGGCTGCGCGCTCGGATGACGGCGGCGACGGCCAGGGCCCATGCGCTGTTCGACCGCCTTGGCATCGATATCTTCGCGCGGACCGAACAGAGCCTCTATCTATGGGGCACGATGCCGGGGGTCACCGACTCGCTGGTCGTCGCCGAGCGCATGCTGGCGCAAAAAGTCATGATCGCCCCGGGCCGCGTCTTCCGCGTGAACGCCGAGGCCACGTCGCCGTGGTCGAGGTTCAACGTGGGGGCCGTGCTGGTTCCGCGATTCGAGCGCGCGCTACACGCGGTGCTTGGGCAGCGCTTATAGCGGTGCCTGCACCTTCGCCGCGGGCACGGCCGGCGCGGGGGCCGGGCCAGTCGGCTGCGCGCCGCCGTAAGCGAAGTACTTCGCCTTGGCGCCCTTGGCCCAGTAAGCGGTGGTGAACTGCTTGCTGTCGCGCCCATAGAGCAGTTCGATGCTGCCATTGGCGGCCGCCCACTCGGCATAGCCATTCTCGGCGCCCGGGTCCGTCTTGCGCTTCGATTCGTAGCGCGCATCGAGCTTCTTCGTCACGTCGTCGAGCGCGGGCCGATCGAACGTCAGCGTAATCAACGCCACCGCATCGGACCCATCGCAATTCACGATCACGCGCGTCAGCCCCGGCAGATTGAACCGCTCGAGATGCTTGATCTCGATCGCATCCCCACCCGCCCAGGCTGCCTTTCCCGCGTTGACGTGGTTCTGCGCATGCGTGAGCTTCGCGCACTTGCTTACCCCGAGCTCGAGCCCCAGCGGCGCGGCCGCCGGGGGTACGGGCTGCGCCATCGCGCCCGTGGCCACGGCAGCGGAGATCCAAAAACCAGCGAAAGAGAAAACCTTGAGCATCGTGAGACAAACCTGAAAAGAGTCTGCGCAATATTACGGCCATTTCCTGCAGAAACTGAAACAGGCCCGTTACATGTGGGACATCGCCCGCTCAACCGGGCGCGCTCTGCTTGACCCGCTCGATCAATGCCTCGGCCGCATTCGAGAGCCGCGCGTTCCAGCGCCGGATCAGCGAGATCGGATGCCGATACCCGGTCGCCGGCAATCGCCGCGCCACGAGCCCGAGGTCCTTCACGAAGTCGAGCACATAGCCTGGCAACACGGCCACGCCCACCCCCGATTTCACCATCGCCAGCACCGACAGCACCGTGCCTACCTCGATCGCCGATCGATACGTCAGCCCGTGCTGCGCGTACACGCGATCGACGGTGCGGCGCGTGCTGAACGACGGATGCATCGAGATATGCGGATAGCGCGCGAGCACGTCCCACGTCAACGCACGCTTGCGCGCGAGCGCATGGTCGGGCAGGCAGATCGCGTGCAGGGTCTCGTCGTAGAGATGCTCGATCGCGAGCTTGGGATGCCCGGCCTCCAGCGAGACGAGCCCGAAGTCGGCGCGCCCGTTCACCACATACTCGACGGTTTCGTCAGTGGACAGTTCGTGCAGCCCGATCTCGATACCGGGATGCGCGGCGTGGAACGCCGCCACGGGCTGCCGCAGCAAGCCGTAGGACATCATCGGCGACGCGGCCACGCGCACCTCGCCGCTTTCCAGATCGAGCAGCGTCTGCAGGCTGCGCTCGGCCGCGTCCATGGTGCCGAGCACCTCGCAGACATAGCCATAGAGCTGGTCTGCCAACTGGGTCGGCAGGACCTTGCGCGTGGTGCGCTCGAACAGGCGCTGACCGACCTTGGCCTCCATCTCCTGGCAGATCTTGCTGACCGCGGACTGGGTCATATGCACGGTCTGCGACGCGGCACTGAAGCTGCGCAGTTCGTACACCACACGGAACACGCGGAATTCGCGAAGGGTCAGGTTCATGGCGCGATGATAAATGACGAGCTAGGGTTCTCCCGTATTTGCGCTGCAACATCGGGCAGTACACAATCCGATCCCATATTCGAATGTTGTCCGGTTGCATGGACAACCATTCCTTCCAACCGCTGCACGCGAGCCCGCTCGCGATGCCCAAAGTGGTGATTCTCAGCCCTTACTGACGAATGAAATCCGGCCGTTTTCCACGGAGCCGGATGGCGGTTTTTTTGTCACGAGGGAAGTCAAAGCATGAAGGCGAGAGAATTACGCATTGCGGCAGCTGTAGCAGGTCTGTTTACCGGTGGAGCGTTCGCTCAGACGTCCGTCACGCTGTACGGCGTCGTCGATGCCGGTATCGAGTACGTCAATCATCTGGGTCCAGGCGATAACACGTCGGTACGGATGCAGTCGGGCAACCTCTCCGGTTCGCGCTGGGGCCTGCGCGGCGCGGAGGATCTCGGTGGCGGCCTGAGCGCGATCTTCGCGCTGGAGAGCGGCTTCAATATCGACGATGGCAAGAGCGGGCAGAGCCGCCTGTTCGGCCGTCAGGCATGGGTCGGCCTGCGCCACACCTATGGCCAGATCACGCTGGGCCGTCACAACACGCCGATGTACGAGTACGGGGTGCAGTACGACCCGATGGCCATTTCCACGCGCTATTCGATCGGGATACAAGACCCGACCTTCCAGTCGCGCGCGGACAACGCGATCCGATACGAAGGCAAGTTCGGTCCGGTCACCGGCAAGCTGTTCTACAGCTTCGGCGCGGATGGCACGTCGGGCGTCAACGCCGAGGTACCCGGTAACTATAAGGTGGGCCGCGAGATCAGCGGCAGCCTTGCCTACGAGAATGGCCCGCTCGCCGTGGCCGTCATCTACGACGAACTGAACGGCAATACGGTCGCCACGGACGAGAACAAGACGCGCAAGGCCGCGATCGCCGCGAACTACAAGATCGGCCCGGTCAGGCCTTACCTTGGCTATCGCTATGCCCGGATCATGACGCCGCCCACGTCGCAGACGACCAACCTGTACTGGGCGGGCGCGATCTGGGATGTCACGCCGGCATGGTCGCTCACGGGTGCCGCCTACTATCAGGACTTCCGTAACGCCGGGGCGGACCCCTGGCTCTTTATCGCCTCCGCAGACTATGCGTTCTCGAAGCGTACCGATGTCTATCTGAGCGTCGCCTACACGCGCAACAAGGACGGTTCGGATCTTGGCACGGGCGGGTTCGGCACCACCGTCGCCGGCAAGAACCAGACGGGCGTGCTACTGGGGATGCGTCACAAGTTCTGATCTGCGCAGCAGTTGGGCGATTGAGGGGAAGTGGGCGACCGCTTCCCCTTTTTCTATCGGCGCTCGTCAGCGGTTAGAACAAACGCTCTAAACTTCGTCCTTGCTTATCTATCTAGTAGTAGATAATATTCAGTCCATCGACGCACCTACCTAGTAGTAGATGCAGGAACCGAACAGACCCAGGAGCCAATCATGACCGCCAAGACCATCCTTACCGCCGCCGCCCTCGCCGTTGCTTTCATCGGTGGTGCCGCCCAAGCCGCCCAGGGTTCGCGTGACCCGTACCTCGACGGTGCCCGCACCATCAGCGAGCCGCGCAGCACCTTTACCGACGGCGCCCGTATCAGCAATCGCGATGGCTTCACCGACGGTGCTCGTACCGCCGACCCGTATCTGGATGGTGCCCGTGTTGGCAAGGCCGACCCCTTCACCGACGGAGCGCGGGTGGGTACCCAGACGGTTGCTGGTCTGGACCGCGTGGGTGTCTCCGCCGAACCGAGCCGCAAGGTTGACCCGTACACCGACGGCGCCCGCGACATCAACCGCCCCCGCAACCCGTTCGTCGATGGCGCCCGTAACGGCCAACGCGACGTGTACACCGACGGCGCCCTCGTGTGATCGGTAGCCAGGTTGCTCCGTCCCCCCGCAAGCGGACCCTCCCACCGCAAACGAGGGGTGCAAGAAGAAACCGGCGGCCCATGGCCGCCGGTTTCCCGTTGACGCGCGACACCAGGCCATCAGAACCGATACCCGATCCCCGCCAGCACCACATCGGTATCGCGGTCATACCCCGTCACCGCCCGGTTCCATGACACGCGCGCCAGCCAGTGCTCGCCAAAGCGATAACTGGCGGACATCGTCAGCAACCCCGACCATCGCGACGGCGCCCCGGACGCCGAGCGGCCCCGCTCGCTGAGATCGATCGCGTAATACGGCCCCGCGCCCACCCCAAGCGTCCACGTATCGTGGAAGAACGCGCGCTCCAGCCACAGCTGGCCCGCCACGCCATGGCGCCGCAACGCCGAGCTCTCCCCTTCATCGACGTAGCTGATCGTGCCCGAGGCGTAGCGCATGAGCCCGCGCCGATACTCGACAGCCTTGGCGAACGACGTTTCCGAATTGAACGTATTGACGATGGTCTGCCCCAGAAACACCGTGAGCTCGTTGCCCGTGACGGCATCCCCGCGCGATGGGGGCGGCACGACCAGGCCGCCCCGGTCACCACGATCGAGCTGGTAGCCCACGCCGATCAGCAGCGTATTGGTCTTGATGCTCGAAGGCGTCTGGGTCCGGTTGTAGCGTGCCTGCACCATCCACGGTCCGCCCCCGACGTACCACGTCGCCGCCACGCTCGCGAGCAGCCCCCAGCCGTGATGGTTGTCGCTCGTCCCGTCGTCGTTGCGGTCCGTCGTGTCGAAGTATCGATAGGGTCCGGCGCCGACGGCAACGTTGAACGCTCGATCGGCAAAGGGATAGCGCCACCAGAGCTGGGCGCCAAGGCCGTCTCGATGATGATTCGTGACATGGCCCTCGTTCAGGTACGAGAACGAGGCAAACCAGTTCTCCGCGAGGTTGTGCTGATAGCTGTAGCCATAGCCATAGCTGCTCTCCCCACCGGTGTCCGCACGCTGCAGGCCACCCAGCACGAGCAATTCCTGCGCCGCCGCGGGATGCATCCACGCCGCGGCGATCAGCAGCAGAACCGGCAGACACCGGCGAAGCGCGGCGGCAGTTGCAAGGGTGGGCATGGCATGACCAGTCAACGAATTGCCGTGCCATCTTAGCAACGCGGCCACCGCCCCGCTCCACCGTTATGTGCGACCGGTAACGGAAGCGCTCCGGTCACCGTCCCCTAGCGCTTCGCCTTCTCCGCCGCCTTGCGCGCGAAAAAGCGCGTCATATACGCATCGGGTTCCGGCCCGGCGTAGGACTCGCCGAACATCGCGATGCTCGTCTTGAGTCCGCGCTCGATGGATGGATCCTCCCAGGCGCGCAGCAGCGCCTTCTGCGTCCGGATTGCCACCGGGCCGCCCTCGAGGATCTCCCCGACCGTGTGTTCGATGGCGTCGTCGAGCGCGGCATTCTCCACCACCTCGTTGAGAAATCCCCACGCCTGCGCGCGCGCCGCGTCGATCGCCGCACCCGTCAGCAGCAGCCATCGCGTATTGCCCTCGCCGATCAGTCGCGCCAGGATGTTCGCGTGGATGACCGAGGGAATACCGATGCGCACCTCCGGCATCGCGAAGTTCGCGGCCGTATCGGCGATGCGGATATCGGCCGCCGCGGCCAGTTCCAGTCCGCCCCCCATGCACCAGCCCGCCAGCCGCACGATCGTCGGCACGGGGAAATCGCGGACCGCCTCGCACAGATCGTGCAACCGCGTGATAAAGGCCACGGCGGTGTCGGGCTGCAGGGCGGCCAGTTCCTTGATGTTCGCACCGCCGATAAACGCCTTCTCGCCGGTGCCGCGCAGCACCAGCACGCGGATGTCCGGGTCGCGCGCCAGTGCGCGCAACGTGCGGGTGAACTCGACGATGGTGTCCGAGTCGAGGATATTCAGCGACGTGCCATTGGCAATCCGCAGCGTGGCCACGCCACGTGCGTCGATATCGAGGGTCAGATGTTCGAGGTCTTGCATGTCGGGACTCATTCGTTAGCGGTGCGCGAAGGCAATGCGGGGGCCGGGGGCGCGTCCGTGGTCGCGGCGGGTGAGCGGAAGCGCGCGGCGATGTGTCGCTCGTGTCGCGGGTGGCGCTGGTGCGGCTCGCCTTCGTCGAAGAACCCCACCGCGCGCAGTTGCGGATCGTCGATCAGGTCCTCGACACGATTCACGCGCGCGCACGGGATATCGGCCGCTTCGAACAAGGCGAGCCACGCATCGCTGGTGCGCGTCGCCAGCGTCTCGGCCAGATAGCCGTAGATCGCATCGTAGTTGTCCGCGCGCGCGGCCGCGGTCTGGAAGCGCGCATCGGCCTCGAACGTCGGCAGTTCGCCAATCGCCTCGAAGAACGAACGCCAGTGCTTGTCGTTGTAGACCACCGCGGCGATATATCCGTCCCGCGTGCGGTACGGACGGCGATACGGCGTCAGCAGGCGGCTGTAGCCCATCGGCCCCGCCGGCGGTTCGAACGAGGCGCCGCCGAGATGATCGCCCAGCACGAAGGCCGCAATCGTCTCGAACATCGACACACGCACGAAGTCGCCTTCGCCGCTCTGCTGCCGCCGGTACAGCGCGGCCAGAATGGCATGCGCGGCGGTCAGGCCCGTCACGCGGTCCGCGATCAGTGTCGGCACATACTGCGGCGCACCGCCGGTCTGGCGCGCGAACAGTTCGGCAAGGCCGGTCTGCGCCTGGATGACATCGTCGTACGCCGCGCGCCCATGGAGCGGGCCACCTTCGGCATAGCCCGTGAGCTCCGCATAGACGATGGAAGCGTTGAGCGCACGCACCGCCGCTTCGTCGAGCCCGAGCCGGCGCATGGCCTGCGGCCGCACGTTATGCACGAGCACATCGAACGCCGGCAGCATCGCGCGCAGCCGCGCCTGATCGTCGCCATGCTTGAGGTCCAGCACCAGCGACTGCTTGCCCTGATTCGCATGCAGGAACATCGCGCCCATGCCGGGCTCGCGCTTGGCCCCGGCATGGCGCATCACGTCGCCTTCAGGCGGTTCGACCTTGACCACCTCCGCACCGTAGTCGGCAAGAATCTGCGTGCAGACGGGGCCCATGATCACCGACGTGAGATCCAGCACCCGCACGCCGGCCAGCGGGCCCTGCCGCGGCTTGTCACCACCATGCATCATTGCTGCTCCACACCGGCCCTGGTGGCGCGCGAGACCCAGATGTCGCGCTGCGCCACCGCGAACGCCGCATGCTCCTTCGGCGAGTTCGGGCTCGCGACCATGCCGAGCGTGGCCAGCTTCTCCGCCACCTGCGGTCGCGCGAGCGCGGCGTTCACGGCCTTGTTCCACTTGTCGACGATGGCCGGCGGCGTGCCCGCCGGCGCGGCCAGGCCGACCCATACCACCAGATCGAAGTCCTTGTAGCCGGCTTCGGCCATCGTCGGCACCTCCGGCAGTTCGGGCAGGCGCTTCGGCGTCGTGATCGCCAGCCCATTGAGCTTGCCCGCGCGCAGGAAGCTCATGACCACCGACGTATCGGCCAGCATGTAGTCGATCTGGCTACCCATCAGGTCCGTCACCGCGGGCGGCTGGCTCTTGTACGGAATCGCGTCGGACGGCGCGTGCGCCACCATCGAGAACGTCGCCGCGGCAATCTGCGCGGAGCCGCTGCCGTAGCCGTAGCGCAGGCGGTTCTTCTGCGCGAACGCGGACAACTCCTTCGCCGACTTGTACGGCGTGTCGGGACGCGTCACGAGCACCAGCGGAATCGTGGCGATTCGCGAGACATGCACGAAGTCCTTCACCGGGTCGTACCCCGGCTTCTTGTACAGGGCGCCAATGCCCGAATGGGTGGCGCTGCTCGTCAGCAGCAGCGTATAGCCATCGGGCGCGGACTTGGCCACGTAGCTCGAACCGATGATCCCGTTCGCACCGGGCCGGTTATCGACAACGATGGTCCCCAGCGCCTCGCGCACTTCCTCGGCAACGATACGCGCGGCCGTATCGGACGCACTGCCCGCGCTGAACGGCACCACGAGCTTGATGGGGCGGCTTGGGTAAGCATCGCCCTGCGCGAGTGCCGGATGAAAAAACGCCGCCAGCAAGAGCGCGGCGGCGATCGAGGACGTCTTCATGGCATGTCTCCGTATCTGTTCTGGTTTGGATATGAAGGCATGCTAAGGGCGATGCACTGATGCTCACAAGCGAATGGTTTTCATAGATTTATCGCTAGTTGGAATAAACCGCCGTTGCCGATCAATCGACGGTCGCGCCCGACGCCTTGACCACCTTGCCCCACTTGTCGATCTCGCGCGTGATGAACTTGCCCGTGTCGGCGGGCGACGTCCACGCGGCGGCGAAGCCCTGCGTGGCAAATCGCGCGCGGACGTCTTCCTGCGTGAGTACCGCCTTGAGGGCCTCGCTGAGCTTGCCGACCACGGCGGGCGGCGTGTTGGCCGGCACGAGCAGTGCATTCCACGCGGTGGCCTCGTAGCCGGGCACACCGGCTTCCGCCATCGTGGGCACATCGGGCGCCGCGGGCGAGCGCGTGCTGCCGGTCACGGCAAGCGCCTTGAGCTTGCCGTCGCGCACGAACGGCATGGAGGACAGCATCGTGTCGAACATCACGGTAGCCTGGCCCGCCATCACATCGGTGAGGGCCGGCGCGCTGCCCTTGTACGGCACGTGCGTCATCTTTACGCCGGCCATGCTGTCGAACAGTTCGGCGGCCAGATGCGTGGACTGCCCGTTGCCCGAGCTGGCGAACGTGACAGCACCGGGCCTGGCCTTGGCAAGCGCGATCAGTTCCGCGACATTCTTTGCGGGGGTCGCGGGCGCCGTGACCAGCACGAGCGGACCGCTCGTCAGCATCGAGACCGGCGCGAAGTCCTTGCTCGTGCTGTAGCCGGGCTTCGAGAACAACGTCATGTTGATGGCATGCGCGGTCGTGGCGACCAGCAGCGTGTAGCCGTCGGGCGCGGACTTGGCCACGGTGTCGGCGCCGATATTGCCGCCCGCACCGGGACGGTTATCGACGACGATGGTCTGGCCCAGGCGTTCGGAGAGCTTCTGTCCCACCACGCGCGCCACGATGTCCGTGGGGCCGCCGGGCGGATAGGGCACGATCATGCGGATCGGCTTGGTCGGCCACTCCTGCGCGGCCGCCGATGACACCATCGACAGGGACCAGAGTGGCAACAGGGCTGCGGCCACGAGGGGCCGCAGCGAAAACATGCGTTGGGGGGTCATGCGCTCTCCTGACTCGCTGCGGTTTTGCGGGGTGAAACGACATCGAAAGCGTGATCAGAGGGCTTATATGCGCCCTCGCGCATCGATGTCACTTTGCACCGCATCAAAGTTTCGTCGCTCGAAACTTTGGCGAGTCAGGCACTGCGCCGGGTGGTGCTAGCGGCTGACGAGTTCGCGGAAACCCTGAAGCAGACGGTTCATGTCGTCGGCCGTCAGCGCGCCCATCGTGGAGATACGGAACAGCTCCGAGGACAAGCCGCCCTGCCCCGCGTAGATCACGAAGCCGCGCGTCTTCAGCCCGTCATGCAGCTGCTCGTACGTCACGCCCGCGGGCAGACGATACGCGCGCAGCACCACGGACGATTGCTCGGGCGCCCACAGCGGCGCGATGCCGAGTTCGGCCAGCCCCGCGCGCACCTGCTCCGCCAGCGCCGCATAGCGCTGGTGACGCGCCTGCCAGCCGCCTTCGTCCTCGTACTCGCGCAACGCCTCCACGAGCGCGTAGAACGCATGCACGGACGGCGTGAACGGCGTATTGCGCTGATCCTGCAGCTTGGCCATGCGGCCAAGATCGAGGTAGTACGCGCGTTGCACCGCCCTGGCCAGCGCATCGCGGCGCGTGACCACGAACGCCGCGCCAGGCACACCGTGCAGGCACTTGTTCGCGGTTGCCGCCACGGCGTCGATGGCACCCGAGAAATCGATCGCCTCGGCACCGAAGCTGCTCACCGCGTCGACCAGCAGGCGCACGTTGCGCGACTGGCATAGCGCATCGATCGCCGGCAGGTCGTTGAGGCGGCCCGTCGTCGTCTCGTGATGGATTACCGTGACATGTGTGATCGACGGATCGGCATCGATCGCCGCCGCCACACGATCGAGGTCGGGCGCGCTCTTCCAGTCGTGCGTGACCAGCGTATGCGCGATGCGATATTGCGTCGCGATCTGCGCGATGCGCTCGCCATATACGCCGTTCTGCACGATCAGCAGCTTGCCCTGTTCGGGGACGAGCGACGCGATCATGCTTTCCACGGCGGCGGTGCCGGAACCGGTCATCAACACGGCCGACCATTGCGCGGGATTGAGCCCGTACACGCCCAGCAGGCGCGCGCGCGCTTCATCCTGCAGATCGAAGAACTCGCCTTCGCGATGGCACAGGTCGGTCTGCAGCAGGCTCTTGCGCACGCGCTCGCTCAGCGTGACGGGGCCCGGGTTCAGCAACAGCATCTTTGTTTCTCCGCTTAGTTCGTCCGCTCAGTTCGCGTCCGCCAGCTCGCGGCCCTGATCGGCCCCGATCTGACGGCCCAGCCGCGTCTTCACCTGCACCGGGGTCACCGTCGGACGCGGCAGCCCGTCGGGCGTTCCCGCGCGAATGGCGAGCCGCACGAACCGCGTACCGTCCGCGGGCGGAGCGCCCAGCACCTCGTCGATCAGGCCAAGCCGGTCGCCTTCGATCGCCGACGCGTAGCCGCACGAAGCGGCGATACCGGCAAACGAGACGTTGCGCGACACCGTCGCCTGCCCGCCCGTGGAATCGTGCGCGCCGTTGTCGAGCAGCACGTGCGTGAGGTTCGAAGGACCGTACGCGCCCAGCGTCGCGAACACGCCCATGCGCATGAGCGCGGCACCATCGCCGTCGACGGCCACCACCTTGAGGTCGGGGCGCGCGAGCGCGAGGCCCAGCGCGAACGGCGTCAGGCAGCCCATCGAGCCGACCATGTACAGCTGGTTCGGACGATCGTCGAGCGCATAAAGCTCGCGGCCGCAGAAACCCGTGGACGCCACGACGACCGTGCCTTCCAGCGGCGTGTGCGCGATCACGCGTTCCAGCGCATCGCGGCGGGTCGGCAGGTCCGCCTCGGCCACGCCGTGCCAGTCGGCCTGCGCGGCCGCGCGCGCACGTGCGGGCAGCGCCGGCTGGGCGTTCAGCGCGTACGGCGCCACGCTGCCCTTCTGCATGATCAGCGCGTACGGACGGCCCGTGCTGTCCATGTGGGCGATCGCGCGGTCGAGCGCGGGACCGACGGCATCGGCCTCGGTCGGGAACAGCTCCCATGGAATGTCCATGGTGTCGAGCATCGCCGGCGTGATCGGGCCCATCAGCGCGTGCTGGGGCTCGTCGGAGGCGCCGCCGGGCTGGCCGCGCCACGTGACGATCAGCAGCTGCGGCAGGCGGAACGTCCACGTCAGCGACGTGAGCGGGCTCACGGCATTGCCGAGGCCCGAGTTCTGCATCATCGTCACGCCGCGGCGCCCTTCGCGGGCCCCCTGCGTGACGCCCGCGATGAATGCCACCGCGTCGCCCTCATTCGCAGCCGACACGTAATGCAGCGTCGGGTCCTGCACGACGTAGTTGATGAACGGCGTCAGGTACGAGCACGGCACGCCCGCGTACCATTCGAAACCGCGCGCACGCGCGGCTTCGACGAACTCGACCGCCTCGATCATCGGGCGCCCTCGCTGCCAGCGGCGAACGGCGTTTGTCCGTGCGCGAAGTCGCCTGCCAGACGGAAGTCCTCCAGGTCGTTCACGCCGCGCCAGTGGCCGTGCACGTACGTCACCGCCACCTCCTCGCCCTGCGCGACGAGCGCGTTGAGCAGGTCGGGTACGTCGAGCGAATCGAAGTCCGGACGCGCGCGCAGTTCGCCGAGCAGTTTCTGCAGCTTTGCCACACCTTCGCCGCGCACGTTCAGCAGGCCGATCCAGCGGCCATGCGACTTGCCGTCACCGCCGTTCTCGTCGTCGGAGACCTTCCGCAGCGTGACCTTCTGGCCGAACAGATCGCGGTTGTCGGCCGACGAGGTCCACACGAAGTCGCGCACGCTCTGGTTCGATGCCGCCTTGTCCGACGAATCCGAGGAATCGACGACCACCGTGAACGGCGCGTCGCTCTCGACGAGGTCGCGCAGGATGTAGCTGCGGAACAGCAGATCGCCGTAGGCGATCACGGTGTCGCCCTGCAGCGCATCGGCCGCGCATGCGAGCGAGGCGAGTTCGCCGGTCTGCGCATGGCGTTCGTTCACCGCGAGCTTGATGCCGGCAGCGTCGATGGCCTTGGCCTGATAGCCACCGACCACGGTGATGTCGTTGATGCCCTGCTTCTTGAAGCCATCGACGAGATGGCGCAGCAGCGGCTTGCCGGCGATCGGCAGCATGACCTTCGGCTTGTCCTCGGTCAGCGCCTCGAGGCCCTTGCCGCGTCCGGCCGCGAGCACCACGGCCGCGCCCGGGCCCGAACCGCCCGACAGGTAGATCTTCTCGGCTTCCGAGTATTCGTCCGCATCCTGCAGGCGGAAGATCTCGTTGACGGTGGCAATGCGGTCTTCCACATTGACCAGCGTTTCGTTCTCGTAGATGTCCTTCGCCACGGCCTGCATCGACGATGCGGCAACGCGAATCAGGTGGTTCGCCCAGATCACGAGGCTGATGCCAGCCTTGCGGTACGCATCGGTCGGCGTGCTGTAGTACTTGGTCGGCACGATCACGATCGGGCAGCGGCCGGCCCACTCGCGCGCGAAGGTCAGGATCTCGTCCGCCTTCGAGAGCTTGCTGTGGATCAGGATCGCATCGGCACCGGCCTGATGGTAGGCCTCGGCGCGGCGCAGCGCCTCGTCCATGCCCCAGCCCGCGATCAGTGCTTCCACACGTGCGACGATCGAGAAATTGTCGTCGGCCTGCGAGTCCTTGCCGGCCTTGATCTTGCCGCAGAACTCGTCCATGTCGGCCAGCGGCTGGCGCTCGCCGCCGATAAAGCTGTTGGTCTTCGGGAACTGCTTGTCCTCGATACACACGCCGGCGATGCCGCGCTGCTCGAGCTTGCGCACCAGACGGCGCACGTTGTTGAAGTTGCCGTAGCCCGTATCGCCATCCAGCAGGATAGGCAGGTCGCTGGCGTCGGCCATGAACTCGAGGTTGTCGACCACCTGGGTCCAGCTCGCCTCGTTGTTGTCACGCACGCCGAACTGGGCGGAGATCGCCAGGCCCGAGGCCCAGATGCCCTTGAAGCCCGCCTCGCGCACGATGCGCGCGGAGAGGCCGTTGTGGGCTTCCATGATGAATTCGAGGTCGTTGCTCTGGAGCATCTGGCGCAGACGGGCCGCGCGCGAGGTCGAAAGCAGGTTCGGGTCGATGGCGTTCATTGAGCAACTCCTACAGGTCGCGTCAGTTGGGGCAGGACTTCTTCGGCGGCGCGTGTCACATCGCCAGGGAAATCGATTTCAATCCACGGCGCGCCGGTCACGTCGGCCGTGTCAAAGGTATGACCACCTTCCAGCAGCAGGTCGCGCACCGCTTCTTCATGCGGCATCTTGGCGCGTCCGCCGTTCACATAGTCGGCCACGATCTCGGCCAGGCGGCGCGCGGTCTTCTCGTCGAAGCGGAAGAAGCCTACCGACTCGCCGATGGTGTCGTATTCGAGATCGGCCATCAGCTGTTTGCGCAGTTCCACGGGCACGCCGTTCTTCAGGCACAGCTTGACGGGCTCGTCGCCGGCCTCGAAGTCGCGGTCGATCAGCAGACGGTTGGTGCTCTCGCCCGCGACCAGTGCCTTGAGGATGCGCTCGTCGTAGAGCACATCCGCGTCCATCAGCAGCACGTCGCCGCCGCGCGTCATGGCATCGGCCACGGTATGCACGGTCAGCACGCTACCCAGGTCGTAGCGGTCATTGATCACGATCTCGGGGCGACGGGCCAGGCCAAGACGATCGACCTCGGCTTCCACCTGCCTGGGCTCGAAGCCCAGCGCGAGCACGATGTCCTGCACGCCCGCCGCGTTGAGCATACGTATGTGACGCTCCAGCAGCGTGGTTCCGTCGAAGCGCAGCAGGCATTTGGGGAACTGGGCCCCCGGCTGCTGCTGCAATCGCAGGCCAAGGCCCGCGGCAAGGATGATGGCTCGCATTATTCAGTGACTCGCGATAGAAATTAAATCGGTCGGATAACCGCCCGTCATTCGGATGGTTCCAAAGCCGCGCGTCTGCGCTGGAACTTCCGTTCACTCAAATGCAGATACAACAGGCCCGGCAAACCCAGGATCAGTTCGCGCACGCGCTTGGCCAGCGACAACGCCAGCGCCATGTCCGGCGGCAGACCCACCAGCGGGGCCAGCAGCAGGTACCCGCCTTCCTGCGCGCCGAGCGAACCAGGAATCGCAAAGGCCGCGCCACGAATGGCCTGGCCCACCGACTCCAGTAACAACGCGTCCACCCAGCTCACCGGATGACCGAGGAAATGCATGATCAGCCAGACCTCGGCGGTGCCGACGATCCAGCCGATCAGGTTCAGGAAGAAGCTTGCCGCCACACGGCCCTTCTCGCCGTAGAGCTCGCGAATCGCTTCGTCCACGGCGTCGGCGCCTACCGTCAGGCCCTTCCAGTCGCGCTTGCCGAAGACCTTCGACAGCAGCCGCAGCACGCGGCCGAACATCCCCCGGCGCTGCAGCACGACAAATCCCACCACCATCAGCGCCAGCACCGCGGTGGCGGCAATGACCGGCGTACGCTCGCCCGCCAGGCCGCCGTTGGCGCTGAACAGCAGCACGCCGCCGAGCGCGAACAGGATCTGCGACAGCGCCTGCGCGGTCGTGCTGACCGTGATCGCCGCGGCCGCGTCGCGAATGCGCGCGCCGCGATGCGACAGGTACCGCACCATCAGCACCGGACCGCCCAGCTGACCGGCCGGCAACAGGCTGTTGACCGACTCGCCGACCCAGCGCGTCATGATCGCGTCGCGGATCTTGCCTTCGCCGTGGCGGTGCATGAGCACCCAGATCGATGCCGCATCGAGCAGCAGCGGAATCAGATGGAAGGCCGCGATGAGCGCGAGGCCCCATTTGGCGACCAGCAGCGTCGAGACCACCGCATCGAAACCGCGCCATGCCAGCAGCGCGACGAACAGCGCCGCGCCAATCGTAAACAAAAGTACTGCAGCACGAGTCACGCGCGATTCTTCCCACCCGATAGCAGGCGCCGGAACACCTGACGGAAACCGAAGTACGCGACCGCATCCTTCATATTCGAAATAAGACGCAGCCACGGGCGCATGCCGGGGTCGGTCACGTACTCGAACGTGAGCGAGACCCGGAACTCGTTGGCGCGCGCGGGCGTGATGCGGTGGCGCAGCTTGTCGCCGTCGAACAGCACGAGGCCGCCCGGCGGAATCGCGACCGAGCCCGGCTCGTCGGCGCGGTCCTTGTCACGCGTGTGCAGCTCGTAGTCCAGCCGGCACGACGATTCGTCGATGACGCCAAGCAGCACCGTGTAGCGGCGGCCGTCGTAGTAAGACGTGTCGTAATGCCAGCCGATATGGTCCCCTTCGCGCGTGTAGTAGTACAGCGCGTAGGCATGCGGATCGGTCGCGGGGCACACCTGCAGGCGGTCGCCGGTCATCTGCTCGAGCCAGCCGATCAGCGCCTTCGAGCGATACAGCTCGGCGATGAACGGCGCATGCTCGTCGATGGTGTGCCGGCTGACGCTGCCGCCCTGCTTGTGGCCGGGCAGGTAGTTGCGGTTGATATGCGGCTGCAGTTCCCGCGCGAGCCGGATCAGCTGCGCCGTGGCATCGGGGGCGAGGAACTTGTCGAGATACAGAAACGCGCCCTGCCGCACGAAGTCTTCGCGCAGTGCCGCATTGTCGAACGTGGCGGTTTCGCGCGCGACGTCGGCGTCGGGCGTGGATACCGCGCGTGCCGCGTGCGATGGCGACGACGATGATGATGTGCCGGGCAGGGTCACATCCGGTGCGCTCGCGCGCATGGCCTGGTCAGTCATGGGTACCTCAGGCGTCCTTGGAATTCATCACGGGCTGGGTGCGGCGCACTACGCGCCAGTAATCCACGATGCACCATGCCGCGAAGATCGGCGCGCCGATGGCGGCCGCCTTCAGGAATGGCGCGATGCCGTTCGTCAGCGTGACGAGCGGCAGCAGGTACAGCACGTCCTCGGTCTCGAAACCGGCGGCCGATGCCTGCTTGGTGCCGCTCTTGCCGACCATGGACTCGATGCGCATGCGCAGGAAGAAGATCAGCGCGACGGCAATGCCGGCGATCGTGCCGAGCGCGGCGGATCCGATCGGGCCCTTGTCGTCGGGGCTCGCGATCGCCACACCCATGCAGCCGAACAGCAGGATCGTGACCAGCGCGTCGGCGGCCAGATCGTAGAAGTGGCCAAACTTGCTGCCTTTGCCGCTGATGCGGGCGAGTTCGCCGTCGGTGTGGTCGACGAAATTCGACAGCACGATCAGGAACGCACCGATATTCGTCCACAGATACCCGCCACGTGTCAGCGCGATCGCACCGGCAAGGCCGATCAGCAGGCGGACGGTCGTCAGGTGGTTGGGCGTGACGCGGGTGTGCTTGAGGGGTCGGACCAGGCGACGCGCGAGGCGTGCATCCCAGGTCGGCGGCAGAGGCGGCTCGTCTGGAAAATTTGTCGAATTGTTGTTCATCCGGAAACTGTCCAGGAAGCTAGGGAGATGCTGGGGGAGCAAAACGTCAAACAGTACGCCCGCGACCTGCGATTGACAAGTATCCCTTCAGACAGGGCTCGAGCGGGCGGACTCTGGCGCGAAGAATACTCCAACTCGCGGGGAGGCGTACGTAATCGGGGTGCAGGTACCGCCACTGATGGCCGTCCCGGCGATGTTCTTGACTATTCATTCCAAAATAAGTACAACGTCGACATGGCTAGACCCAAGGCATTCGACAAGGACCGCGCGCTGGACGCCGCCATCGGCGTATTCCGCCTACATGGCTTCGAAGGCACCTCTACGGAGATGCTGACCCAGGCCATGGGGATCGGCAGGCAGAGCCTGTATGACACCTACGGCGACAAGTGGCAATTGTATTGCCTTGCCGTGGAACGTTACGCCTCGAACGAAGCGAGCGCTCACCTTTCAGCACTCCGCGGTAAGACGCGGGCCTTCGATGGCATCGGCGCAATGATTGCCCGCGTGATCGCGGAAGCGGACCATGCCTGCCTCGGGGTCCACTCGATCTGCGAGTTCGGACACAGCCAGCCGGATCTGTCGGCGATCCATGCGCGCGCGCACCACGCGCTCGCGTCGGCGATCGCCGCGCGCGCGGCCGAGGCCCAGTCCGACGGCGAGATCGCGGCGGCGCTGACGCCCGAGGCCGTGGCCACGCATGTCATGGCCAGCTTCGCGGCCATCCGCATCGCCGCACGGGGCGGTGCGGACGCGGCGCAGCTCGAAGTCATCGGGTCGATGACCCTGCGCGCCTTGCGCTGATTTTTTTGCCCAATTTTGGAACGATCATTCAAAAAAGGAGAAGTCGATGAAGGTCATCGCAATGCAACGCCCGGGCGGGGCGGACGTACTCCAGCTCGATACGCTGACCGATCCTGTGGCCGGTCTGGGCGAGGTGCTCGTCGACGTGGCTGCGGCCGGCGTCAATTTCATGGATATCGGCGTGCGCGGCGGCGAATTCTGGAAGGAGTATGCGTACCCGAAGCGCCTCGGCGTCGAAGGCGCCGGCCGTGTGGCCGCCCTCGGCCCCGGCGTCACGGACCTCGCCGTCGGGCAGCGCGTGGCGTGGGTCTACGTGCCCGGGAGCTACGCCGACCGCATCCTCGCGCCGGCTTCGGCGCTAGTCCCGATTCCCGACGATATCGACGATCGCACGGCGGCCGCCCTGATGATGCAGGGCATCACCGCCAGCCACTTTGCCACCGACTTCTATCCAGTACAGCCCGGCGACGTCGCACTGGTCCACGCGGCGGCGGGCGGCGTCGGCCAACTGCTCTCGCAGATCATTCGCCTGCGCGGCGGCAGCGTCATCGGCCGCGTTTCGTCGGCGGATAAAGTCGGCGCGGCCAAAGCCGCAGGCGCGGCACACGTGATCGTCGATACCACCGGCCAGTTCGCGGACGAGGTCCTCCGGCTCACGGACGGCGAGGGTGTGCACGCGGTGTTCGACGGCTCGGGTCCCACGACCTTCAAGGACTCGGTGGCCTCGCTGCGCCGTTCGGGCACGTTCTGCTGGTACGGTCCGGTACTCGGCGGCCCCGGCCCGATCGACATCATGAGCCTGCCGCGCAGCATCAAGATCGGCTATGCGGTCTTCTTCGACCACATCCACACGCCTGCACTGCTGCGCGAGAGAACGAACCGCCTGTTCGACTGGATCCGCAAGGGTCAGTTGCGCGTGAGCATCGGCGGCCTATATCCGCTGGCGGAAGCCGGCAGGGCCCACGCGGACATGGAAAGCCGCGCCACCACGGGCAAGTTGCTGCTGGTGCCGTGACGGCTGCGGCTGGATCGCGGCGCGGAGATCAGAACGGCTTGGTCGGCAAGTACTTGCCGTCGAGCGTGATCACCGCGCGGTGGCCGCCTTCCGGGTCTTCCACTTTCTTGATATCGAGCTTGAAGTTGATCGCGCTGATAATGCCGTCGCCGAACTTCTCGTGCACGAGCACCTTCAGCGTGGAGCCGTAGACCTGCACCATCTCGTAGAAGCGATAGATGGTCGGATCGGTCGGCACGCCGCCCGGAATGCTGCCGCGGACCGGGATGGTCTGTAGCAGGCGGATGGCGTCGTCGTCGAGTTCCAGCCGCGCGGCGACGATCTTCGCGACATCGGCCGGCAGCGGATGCTGGCCCAGCAGCGCGGCGGTCACGAACGCGAGGCTCAGGCCCGTGCCTTCGTTGATCTGCTCGAACGTCAGGCCCTTGCGGTCCTTGGCGTCGATGATGACGTCCGTCAGGTTCTGGCGGGTGGTCTGGGTGACTTGCGATTGCGGCGATTGCGGCATGAACGGCTCCTTGGCAGGTAGGAAGACAATGACGCGCCGGCGGTGGGTCCGCGTTGGCGAGTCCGGTCGGGGTTGCAGGGGGACTAACGGGGGGTGATACGGGTCGCGGCCACCGTGCGGTGGTCGGCGAGGGAGACAAACTGCTCGGTCACGCCGTCGAACGCATCGACCGATCCGGTGCCGATGTCGTAGACCCAGCCGTGGATCGTCAGGCGGCCTTCTCCAAGCGCCTTCGCCACGGACGGATGCGTCCTCAGGTTGGCGATCTGTGCCTTCACGTTCTCGCGCACCATGCCATCGACGCGCGCCTTGTCGTCGGCATGCTCGCGCGAGGCATTGATGGCCTTGGCGGCATCGGCATGGCGCAGCCAGCCGGCTACCTGCGGCATATGGTCGAGACACGTGCACTTGGCCACCGCGGTCATCGCGCCGCAGTCCGAGTGTCCGCAAATCACGATATCGCTCACGCCCAGTCCGACCACCGCATACTCGACGCTCGCCGAGACACCGCCGGGCTGCACGCCGTACGACGGCACGATATTGCCGGCATTGCGGATCACGAACAGGTCGCCTGGCTCGCGCTGGGTCAAGAGTTCGGGCACCACGCGGCTGTCCGAACAGGCAATGAACAGGGTCGGCGGCTTCTGGGTCG
This sequence comes from Cupriavidus sp. OTU4054, assembly GCF_038440175.1. Classification (NCBI taxonomy): domain Bacteria; kingdom Pseudomonadati; phylum Pseudomonadota; class Betaproteobacteria; order Burkholderiales; family Burkholderiaceae; genus Cupriavidus; species Cupriavidus sp. OTU4054. The sequence goes on along the minus strand of NZ_JASATF010000021.1, from coordinate 53,632 downwards.
TGGCCAGGCGCTTGAACAGTTCGGACCGCTTCGGAAACTCTTCGCGCTGAAACTTCAGGAAACCGTCGATCAGGTCTTGCATGGCTCGCTCCATCGGGACGTCGCTAAGTCGTGTCGCTAATTCGTTGATGCAAGCATCGTGCTTCAGAGCCATAACGTCCAAGACCAGTTTATTATGTTTTCGATTGGAAATACCAATAACGAATGGTCCGATGCTGCTGCGACATATCCGCTACTTCCTGGCCGTCGCCGAGACGGGCAACTTCACGCGCGCGGCGGAGATCGTGCACGTGTCCCAGCCGACGCTTTCCCAGCAGATCCGGCAGCTCGAGGACGCGCTCGGCGCCCAGCTGTTCGATCGCACCGGCCGGACCACGCGCCTGACCGACGCCGGCGAGGCCTATCTGGTGCACGCGCGCCGCGCCATCCAGGACCTCGAGGCCGGCCGCCGCGCGATCCATGACGTGGGCGAACTCACGCGTGGCAACCTGCGGCTCGGCATGACGCCGACGTTCACGCCCTACCTGTTCAGCCAGCTGATCGTGGCGTTCAACGCCCGCTATCCCAATATCGCGCTCAACGTCCGCGAGATGCCGCAGGAGCGCGTGGAACCGCTGCTTGCCGACGACGCAATCGACCTCGGCATTGCGTTCGACGATATCCATCTGCCCGAGGTGGAAGCGCTGTCGCTGTTCGAGGAGCCGCTGTCGCTGATGGTCGGCATCCAGCATCCGCATGCGCGCCGGCGCACGGCACTGACTGCCGCGGATCTGGAGAAAGAGTCGATGGCGCTGCTGACGCGGGAATTTGCGACACGCGGCTATATCGAGCGATATTTCGCGCCGCTCGGCATCGTGCCGAAGATCATGATCGAAGTGAATTCGGTGGCCGGCGTCATCGAAGCGGTGCGCAGTGGCCGGTTTGCCACGGTGCTGCCCTCGGCGATCGCCGACGTGCACGACGATCTCAAGATCCTGAAGCTGGAGGTCCCGCTGGCACCACGGCGCGCCGCCGTCCTGCAGCGCAAGGGCGCTTATCAGACGGCGGCGGCACGGGCGTTTATCGCGTTTGCGATGGAAGGTCTTGGAACGATGCTTCCGTCTGCTGCTGCGACGCAGAAACGCGGCGCGGGTAGTGCTCCGTGAAGCGGACAGCCGCGCAGATGGCCGCCACGGTCAGCAGCGCACCGGCACCGGGTCGCGTCCGCATCAGCAGGTCGGCACCGATCAGTGCCACGAAGGCCAGTGCCCAGGCACCCGAGATCACGTAGTTCGTGCGCACGAAAGCCGGGTGGCTCCACAGCGACGGCGCCACACGTTCCCGCGCATACTGCATCGTGAACGGGATGCCGATTGCCATCGAGGCCAGCACGACGCCGAGCAGGCCCGCATCGACCACGAGCCGCACCTGCGCGATATTCCATGCCGGCTGGTCGCGCCATGCGTAGAGGGCGAGCGCGCCAAAGAGGATCACGGTACCGATCTCGAGCACCTTCACCGAGCGGCCGCTCGCGGCGTCGCGGACCACGAGTGCCAGCGCCATGACCGCGCCGGCGGTCAGCCCGGCAAGGATGCCGAACAGATGCTCGACGATCGCGAAGGCAAGAAAGGGGGAAAAACCCAGCAGGATGTTCATGTTCGGCTCCGTTGTTCGATTGCGCTTTGCTGTATTGCGCGTTTGCGATGAACCTATCGTACGTAGCGACAATGAGCCGAAAATGAGCCAACAAAAAGAGCGCCCGAAGGCGCTCTCGTCGCGTTCCAGGGGCGTCGGCTATTGCTGCTGCGTGCCAAGCGACCGGTTGATCCGCAGCGCCAGCAGCGTGCACACCACGCCCGACAGCAGATACACGCTGACGGCCACCAGCCCGAAGCGCGCCGACAGTCCCAGCGCGACCAGCGGCGCGAAGGCAGCCCCGAACAGCCAGCCGAAGTCCGTCGTCAGCGCCGCGCCCGTATAGCGGTAGCGCCGTTCGAAGTTCGAGGTCACGACGCCCGCCGCCTGCCCGTAGGACAGGCCCAGCAGCGCGAACCCGATCAGGATGAACAGATCCTGCCCGGTCGCGCCGCCATCGAGCAGCCATGGCGCGAACAGGCTGAAGACGCCGATCAGCAGCGCCATCGCGCCCAGCATCGAGCGCCGGCCCACGCGGTCGGCGATCCACCCCGACGACACGGTCGTGACGATCGCGATCGCCGCGCCGACGATCTGGATCGCCAGCACGTCCGACAGCTCCTGCGTCTTGTGCAACTGGACCCACGACAATGGGAACACCGTCACGAGGTGGAACAGCGCGTAGCTGGCCAGCGCCGCGAACGCGCCCAGGAAGATATTGCCGGCCTGGGCCTGCATGATCTCCACGGTGGTGATCGGCTCGAGTTCCACCTCGTCCAGCAGACGGGTGTACTCGTGCGTGACCACGAGGCGTAGCCGCGCGAACAGCGCCACCACGTTGATGGCAAAGGCCACATAGAACGGATAGCGCCAGCCCCAGTCGAGGAACTCGGCCTGGCTCAGGCTCGCATGGAGGAACAGGAACAGCGCGCCCGCCACGATAAAGCCGGTCGGCGCGCCAAGCTGACCCAGCATCGCGTACCAGCCGCGCTTCTCGGGCGGCGTGTTGAGCGCGAGCAGCGACGGCAGTCCATCCCACGACCCGCCGAACGCCACGCCCTGCAGGAAGCGAAACACGGACAGCAGCACGATCGACGTCGTCCCCAGCGTCGCGTACGTCGGCAGGAAGGCGATGCCCACCGTGGCGGTGCCAAGCAGGAACAGCGACGCCGTCAGCTTGGTGCCGCGTCCCCATCGCCGCTGGATACGCATGAACAGCGATGTTCCAAACGGGCGTCCGATAAACGCGAACGAGAACACCGTGAACGCCAGAAGGAGCCCCTCGAGTTCGCCCGCGAACGGAAAGTAGACCGACGGAAAGACCAGCACCGACGCGATGCCGTACGTAAAGAAGTCGAAATACTCGGAAGCGCGCCCGATCACGACGCCGGTGGCGATCTCGGCCGGCGCGATCTGCGCGTGCCCTGGCGCGGGAGGTGCAGCCGGCGACTCGCGATGCTGATGGGTCAGACTCGACATCGTGGCTCCTAGTCAACAAATTTTTGTGAGATGCGGCGTACTGCATTCACAAGAATAGCGCCTAAACTCCAAGAAAACCCGAAACGTTTTACGGCATGAGATTCGGGCGGATGTATTCAACACATCACTTCTTCGAATATGGGACGCTCAGAACAGGCGGTGCGATCACATTTCGGGGTGCGAGGGGTAACAAGACTCGTCACCGTGTCCGGCCTGCTCATGGGCCTTGCAGGATGCAATGCAGTGCTGCTTTCGCCATCTGGCGATCTGGCGGTCAAACAGCGCGACCTGATCATCATCGCCACGTGCCTGATGCTGCTGATCATCATCCCGGTGATCACGATGACGCTGGTCTTCGCCTTCCGCTATCGGGAGGGCAATAGCGAGGCGACGTACAACCCCGACTGGGATCACTCCACGACCCTCGAACTCGGTATCTGGGCCGCGCCGCTGCTCATCATCATCGCGCTGGGCGCCGTGACGTGGGTGAGTACCCACCAGCTCGATCCGTATCGTCCGCTCACGCACCTCGACGATCGCCGTCCGATTCCGGCCGGCACCAAGCCGCTGACGGTCGAGGTCGTCGCGCTCGACTGGAAATGGCTGTTCCTGTATCCCGAGCAAGGCATTGCGACGGTCAACGAACTCGCCGCGCCCGTCGATCAGCCCATCCGCTTCAAGATCACCTCCAGCGCGGTCATGAACTCGTTCTTCATCCCGGCGCTGGCTGGGCAGGTCTATGCCATGCCGGGCATGGAGACCAAGCTCCACGCCGTGATCAACCGCGCCGGCGTCTATGACGGCTTCTCGGCCAACTACAGCGGCGCCGGCTTCTCGCAGATGCGGTTCAAGTTCCACGGACTCACGAACGAGGAATTCCAGCAGTGGGTCGCCAAAGCCAAGTCGGATGGAAACCAGCTGTCGCGCGATGCCTACGTCAAGCTGGCCAAACCCAGCGAGGCCGAACCCGTGCAGCACTTCGCCAGCGTGGCGCCGGGGCTGTACGACGCGATCCTGAACCGTTGCGTGGAGGGCGGCACCTGCCGTGCCGACGTCATGGCGCTCGATGCCACGCGCGGCAAGTTCGATCCGTCCGCCTACGTCTGCACCGCGAGCAACACGATCGGGGTCGATGCGCCCACGGTCTCCGGTGACGCCGTGGCCGACGCGATCGGCAATCGCCGCCTGGTTCGCTGACACGCTTCTCGACAACTTCTGTTGGCCCTCACGGCCTTTGGTGATCAACATGCCCGAGCGTTCCGAACTCGCCACGCAGATTTTCGGCCGGCTTTCGTGGGAAGCCATTCCGTATCACGAGCCGATCCTGCTCATCACCTTCATCGTCGTCGCGCTCGGCGGGCTCGCCCTCGTCGGGGCGCTCACGTACTTCCGCGTCTGGGGCTATCTCTGGCACGAGTGGTTCACGAGCATCGACCACAAGAAGATCGGCATCATGTACGTGATCCTCGGCGTGATCATGCTGTTGCGCGGCTTTGCCGACGCCGTGATGATGCGGCTTCAGCAGGCCATCGCGTTCGGCGACAACCTTGGCTACCTGCCGCCACACCACTACGACCAGATCTTTACCGCGCACGGCGTGATCATGATCTTCTTCGTGGCGATGCCGCTCGTCACGGGGCTCATGAACTTCGTGGTGCCGCTGCAGATCGGCGCGCGCGACGTCGCCTTTCCGTTCCTCAACAACTTCAGCTTCTGGATGACCACGGGCGGCGCCATCCTCGTGATGATGTCGCTGTTCGTCGGCGAGTTCGCCAAGACGGGATGGCTGGCCTATCCACCGCTCTCCGGCATCGTTCATAGCCCCGACGTTGGCGTCGATTACTACATATGGGCGTTACAGGTCGCCGGGGTCGGGACATTGCTGTCGGGTATCAATCTGCTGGTGACGATCATCAAGATGCGCGCGCCCGGCATGAGCTTGATGCGCATGCCCATCTTCACGTGGACCTCGCTGTGCACGAACGTGCTGATCATCGCGGCATTCCCGGTGCTGACCGCCGCCCTGACGCTGCTGGCGCTCGACCGGTACGTCGGTACCAACTTCTTCACCGTCGATAACGGCGGCAGCGCGATGATGTACGTGAACCTGATCTGGATCTGGGGGCACCCCGAGGTCTACATCCTGGTGCTGCCCGTATTCGGTGTGTTCTCGGAAGTCGTCGCCACGTTCTGCCGCAAGCGCCTGTTCGGCTATGCGTCGATGGTCTATGCGACGGTCGTGATCACGGTGCTCTCGTACCTCGTCTGGCTGCACCACTTCTTCACGATGGGATCGGGCGCGAGTGTGAACTCGTTCTTTGGCATCACGACCATGATCATCTCGATCCCCACCGGGGCCAAGGTGTTCAACTGGTTGTTCACGATGTACCACGGGCGCATCCGCTTCGAGGTGCCGATGCTGTGGACCGTCGGCTTCATGGTCACGTTCGTCATCGGCGGCATGACCGGCGTGCTGCTCGCGGTCCCGCCCGCCGACTTCTCGCTCCACAACAGCCTGTTCCTGATCGCCCACTTCCACAACGTGATCATCGGCGGCGTGCTGTTCGGGCTCATGGCCGGTATCACGTACTGGTTCCCGAAGGCCTTCGGCTACCGCCTGGATCCGTTCTGGGGCAAGTGCTCGTTCTGGTTCTGGCTCGTCGGCTTCTACTTCGCGTTCATGCCGCTGTACTGGCTGGGCCTGCTCGGCGTGACCCGCCGCATGAACCATTTCGACGATCCGTCGCTGCAGATCTGGTTCCAGCTGGCCGCGTTCGGCGCGTTCCTGATCGCGCTCGGCATCGGCAGCTTCCTGATCCAGCTGTTCGTGAGCTTCCGCAACCGCGAAGCGCTGCGCGACACCACGGGCGATCCGTGGAATGGCCGCACGCTCGAATGGTCGACGTCCTCGCCGCCGCCGCAGTACAACTTCGCGTTCACGCCCATCGTGCATGACGCCGACGCGTGGTGGCAGATGAAGCAGCACGGCTACAAGCGGCCACTCGAAGGCTTTATCCCGATCCATATGCCGAAGAACACCGCAGCGGGCATCGTCCTCGCCGCGCTGAGCTCCATCTGCGCGTTCGGCCTGATCTGGCATATCTGGTGGCTCGTGATCGTCTCCTTCGTCGCCACGATCGGCGGCGCGATTTATCACACCTTCAACTACAAGCGCGACTACTACATTCCGGCCGACGACGTGGTCCGGACCGAAGCCGCGCGCACTCAACTGCTAGGCAGCCATGGCTGATACGACGATCCCCCTCGCCGGCGGCGCGGCAGCGCCCGAAGATGGCTCGCGGCAGGAGCCGCTGCAGTTCTACATCAAGGTGGAGCACCATCCCGCGCAGGGCACGCTGCTCGGGTTCTGGTTCTACCTGATGAGCGACTGCCTGATCTTTGCCTGCCTGTTCGCCGCGTATGGCGTGCTCGGGCGCGAATACGCGGGCGGGCCCACGGGCGCCGAGCTGTTCGACCTGCCGCTGGTCGCGCTCAATACGACGTTCCTGCTGCTCTCGTCCATCACGTACGGGTTCGCGATGCTCGAGATGCAGAAGAAGAACCTGCGCGGCACGCAGATATGGCTCGCGATCACCGGGCTCTTCGGCGTGGCGTTCCTCTCGGTGGAGCTCTACGAGTTCGCGCATCTGATCAGCGAAGGCGCCGGCCCGCAGCGCAGCGCGTTCCTGACCTCGTTCTTCGCGCTGGTCAGCACGCACGGGCTGCACGTGACGTTCGGCATCATCTGGCTGATCACACTGATGTTCCAGCTCGGCAAGCATGGCCTGATCACGGCCAATCGCCGCCGGTTGCTGTGCCTGTCGATGTTCTGGCACTTTCTGGACGTCGTGTGGATCGGCGTCTTCACCTTCGTCTATCTGATGGGAGTCCTGCCATGAGCGCGCATGACGAGGCAATGGGCCACGGCCATGACGACGATCACGGCCACGACGAACTGGCGGGCGCCGCGCATTCGACGATGAGCGGCTATGTGACGGGTTTCGTGCTGTCGGTGGTGCTGACGGCGATTCCGTTCTGGCTCGTGATGGGGAAGGTGTTCGACAAGTCGTCGACGACGGCGCTGGTGCTGCTCGGCCTGGGCGCGGTGCAGATCGTCGTTCACATGATCTACTTCCTGCACATGAACGCGCGCTCGGAAAACGGCTGGACGCTGCTCGCGCTGATCTTTACGCTCGTGCTCGTGGTCATCACGCTGTCGGGCACGCTCTGGGTCATGTTCCACCTGAATACGAACATGATGCCCAATATGCAGAACGTCCAGCTGCCGGAGGGTGGCACGATCGTGCCACCCAAGTCCCCCTAAGCTGCGAGGCGGAAGATCGCCACGGCTTCCTTGAGCCGCTGGGCCTGCTCCTCGAGCGAGCCCGCGGCAGCCGCGGCCTGCTCGACGAGCGCCGCGTTCTGCTGCGTCACGGTGTCCATCTGCGTCACCGCCTGGTTCACCTGCTCGATACCCGCGCTCTGTTCGGCCGATGCCGCGCTGATCTCGCCCATGATGTCCGTCACGCGCTTCACGGCGCTGACGATCTGCTCCATGGTCTGACCCGCTTCCGAGACCAGCTCCGAGCCACGCTCGACGCGCTCGGCCGAATCACCGATCAGCGACTTGATCTCCTTGGCCGCCGTCGCGCTGCGCTGCGCGAGACTGCGCACCTCGCCGGCCACCACGGCAAACCCACGGCCCTGCTCGCCGGCGCGCGCCGCTTCCACGGCCGCGTTCAGCGCGAGAATGTTGGTCTGGAACGCAATGCCTTCGATCACCGCGATGATATCGACCACCTTGCGCGACGCGCCGCTGATCTCTTCCATCGTGTTGACCACCTGGCCCACCACCTCGCCGCCCTTGATCGCGACGTCCGAGGCATTGACGGCCAGCGAGCTCGCCTGACGCGCGTTGTCCGCGTTCTGGCGGACGATGCCCGTGAGCTCTTCCATGCTCGATGCGGTTTCCTCGAGCGACGACGCCTGTTCCTCGGTACGCTGCGACAGATCGGTGTTGCCCACGGCAATCTGGCTCGTACCGGTGGCGATCGCTTCGGTGCCATGGCGCACTTCCTGCACGATGCCAAGGATGTTCTCGTTCATCTCGCGCAGCGCCTCGAGCAACTGACCGGTCTCGTCGGTGCTGTCCACGTCGATACGGCTGGTCAGGTCGCCCGATGCCACGGTGCGCGCGATATGCACCGCACGGTGCAGCGGACGCGTGATGCCGATGGTGAGCCAGAACGCGAAGCCGGCACCGATGGCCAGCATCACCGCGCCGAGCGCGATCATGCGATTGCGGGCAGCAAGATAGGTCTCGTTGATTTCCTTCGCGGTATCGTCGATCGACGCACGCTGGATATCGAGCAGCTTCTGGATCTCGGCAAGGTAGGCATCGCCGGCCGGCACGAACTCGGTCTCCAGCACCTTGTTTGCCTCTTCGGTCTGACCGTCCTTCTTGAAGCGCGCGATCTTGTCGCGCGACTCGTTGTACGGGTTGCGCACCTGCAGGATCTTCTGGAACGCGGCCTTTTCGGCATCGGAGACCAGCATCGGCTCGATCTTGTCGCGCATCGCGGCGATCGTGTCGGCAGACCACTTGGTCTCCTTCGCGAAGAAGGCACCCAGCGTCGGGTCGGCACTCTTGGCGGTCGCCGTCGTGCGGCGCACGCTCGCGTACATCAGCCGGTACCAGTCGCTGACGATACGTTCCTTGGCCAGCGGCTCCTGCATCATGGCGTGCGTGTGGCTCGCCACGTCCTGCAGACGCGACATGCCATAAACGGTCATGAGTAGGGACAGAAACAACACGACGCCAAAGCCTATGCCAAGGCGGGCGCCAATACCGAGGTTTTTCATTTCGTCTGCCTGATGAGTGCCATTGGGCGAACTATCGGCAGTGGAGAGGATTTTCTTGAATGCCTAATCCAGCACCCGCACGCGGCGCTGTCCGCCCTGCGCGGGCAATTCGATGGCCACGCCGCCCGCGGTGCGAGCCCCATGGCCGGTCAGCGCGCCGATCACGACCTGATGCGTGACCATCAGATAAGGGCCTCGGGTCGAGGCCATCGATCAGGCGTGAAAGCCTTTCGGTCTGCGCGGTGCGGGTCGCGTCGTCGGCCTCGAAGAACGAGTTGAGCAACGGCTCGACGCGCACGGGACCGAAGTTCATCAGGCGGGCGGTTTCCTGACACCGGCACCATGCGCTGCTCATCACGCGCGTGGGCCGGAAACCGGCGGTCTTCCACGCAGCGCCGAGGTCCGTGGCCTGCTGCCGGCCGGCGGCGTCGAGATTGCGCTGCGTGGCGCAGTCGCCGAGGCGGAAGCCCGGCGGATCGCTGAGCCCGGGCGCGCTCGCATGGCGCACGATGACGACCACGTTCGGGCGCTGTAACTCGCCCGGTGTCACCGACGGTTGCGCCGCGCCAGGCATGGGCGCCATCAGTGACAGCAAAGCGGGAAACAACGCAGGAAAGAGACGTGCCATCGTGGACTCCGGCAACGAGCAAGTCTTTCCAACATAGCACGCCGATGGGGGCACGCGTGCGGGGCCGACATGCGAGGCGACCGAGGCTAGCTGTCGGCGACTGCCTGCGCGTCCCGCGCGGGCACCACGGAATGCCCCATCGCGCTGAACACGTACGGGACGAGCGCGATCACGACAATGGCCGCGGCGGTACCGAAGATCACGCCATAGGTCAGCGCATTCGGCCACAGGCGGTCATGGCCGATATTGGCGATCACGCCGAAGCCCCACGACGTCAGCGCGGAACCGAGAAACACGAACGAGTTGAGCACGCCCAGCCCGCGCCCACGCTTGGCCGGCGGCAGCAGGCTGCGGCCCTGCGCCATCACGAGCGGATGGAGCATGCCGATCGTCGTCAGCAGACCCATGCACGCGACGCTCTGCACCACACCATGGCCGGGCCAGATCGCCAGCGCCACCGCGCCGCATGTCGAGAAGCACGCCCAGCCGAGAATCGTCCGCTTGAGCGTCGTGCGCCGGACGAGCACGGGCAGCAGGAATGCGGTGGCAAATCCGGTCAGGCTCAGCAACGTCAGCGCGATACCACGCGTGCCGGCGGCGAGCCCGTACACATTGGCCAGATACGGCCCGCTCCACGCATTGCGAAACGCGGTGCCGGCCGCCATCGCGACGCATAGCGGAATCAGCAGCCACAGCGCGCGCATGCCGAGCAGGCGCGCGCTGTCGATCAGCATGCCGCCCATCGGCGCGTGCCGGGCGTCCGCGTGGCCCGTATCGCGCACGTGGCGCCAGACGCCATAGCATGCCAGCACCATGCACACCGCGGAGATCGCCATCGCATAACGCCAGCCGATCCATTGGGACATCCAGCCCAGCGGCGCCGTGGCACACAGCGCGCCGATCATGCCCATGGCATTCGAGCGGCTGACCTCGCGCATATAACGCTTCTCGTCGAGATGCTCGGAAGCGAAGTGCATCAGGCCCATGAACACCGGCGCGCACGCGAGGCCGAGCCCAGCCTGCGCGACCATGGCCGCGCCGCCGCTCGGCGCCACCACGAACATGATGGACGAGACGGCCCCGACGCCGAGCAGCAGCGCGGTGGGACGGCCTACGCCATAACGGTCGAATGCCAGCCCCACAGGAATCTGCGCGGCGGCGAACGCCAGGAAGAAGCAAGACGACAGCGCGCCGAATCCCGCCGGCGACAGCGAAAAATCGTGCTGCAGTTCGGGCGCGATAACCGCCAGACAACTGCGATAGAACTGGCTCAGCACGAACGCGAAGGTCAGGAGCGCGATACCGCGATTGGCATCGATGGCCCCGGCGATGGCGCCACCGGCGGCGCGGGCGTGGGCGTCGGCGACCGCGGGCGTGGGGGGACGCTGCGCGGTCCGATCGCTGGCCGAATTGTTCAACTTGCACTCTCTTGTCAAAATCCCACCACTGCAGCGATTCAGTTGTTCTGCAGGGCAGGCGCGAATTCTGGGTTCGCGAATGGAGCGTCAATTCTACCCGTGCCACGGCGCGAAAATTGTCCATGGCATCGGTCAATGATTACGTCGAGACGCGCTTCCAGTGATCGGCACCGTCGTCTTCGTCGGCAACCAGTACGATGGCCTGCCGGCAACGTTCGCACTGATAGAGGTGGGCGCTTCCCTGCGATGCCGTCGGCAGCGTGGCCGATTTCACAAGGTGCGCATGGGGCGGAACATGGCCGGGGCGGCCAATGAGCCGCATGCAAAGTTCGCACGGATTCTTGGGCATGACTGCACTCCACTGCCTGGTACGGCACAAATTGCTGCGCCGCACCACAATTCCAGTATAGAAGCCGCCGCTTTCGAATCAAATGTCGCCCTGCAAAAAAGAACGCCCGCGTGAAGAGGGCGTTCGATCGTGGAGACCTTGTCGGTCTCAGCTGCCGATGCCCAGCAGTTCCACTTCGAAGTTCAGTGTCGCATTGGGCGGAATCGCGCCCGGCACGCCGCGTGCGCCGTAAGCGGTCGAGGCCGGACAGGTCAGCTTGGCCTTGCCGCCCACCTGCATCTTCTGCACGCCTTCGGTCCAGCACGGGATGACGCGGTTGAGCGGGAACGAAATCGGCTGGCCGCGCTTGTACGAGCTGTCGAATTCGGTGCCGTCGGTAAGCGTGCCGCGGTAGTGGACCTTCACGGTATCCGTGGCCTTCGGCGATGCGCCCGTGCCCTTGGTCAGATGCTGGATCGTCATGCCGGAAGGCAGCGTCTCGGGCGCGGATTGCTGAGCGTGCGCCGCGCCGGCAACGGCCAGAGCCGCGATAAGGAACGAGAGTTTCTTCATGGATGGCTTCGGTGTCGAGTCGAAGTTGGGGGAAAACACGAGTGTACCCCGTTCGCACATGCCGTCCGCGGCGCTTGGCTTCGGGGGCGGGTATCGTTAGGATTTGCGTTCCGCCCCTTCAACGTCTCCTTTCACAGGACTTTTCCGATTTATGGAGCCACGCCACGCAGAGCTGACCAAGGCGCTCATTCAGGACATCACCAGCGGCGTCTACCCGGTCGGTTCGAGCCTGCCCGGCGAGCTCGAACTCGCAGACAAGTACGGCGTCAGCCGGGGCACCGTGCGCGTTGCACTGACGCGCATCCAGGAACTCGGCATGGTTTCGCGCAAGAAACGCGCGGGAACACGCGTCGAGGCGTCCGCACCGCAATCGGGCGAGTACATGCCGCGCCTCTCGTCGATTGAGGAACTCGTGCAATACGGCGCGGCCACCGCGCGCAGGATCCACGGCGCACGCGAGGTCGTCATGGACGTCGAGATGGCCGCGCATCTGGGCTGTCCGCCCGGCTCGCGCTGGCTGCACATTCCCACGTCGCGCACCAATCCCGCTGCACCCGATCATCCGGTCGCGTGGTCCGACGTGTACGTGACGGCCGACGACGGCGCGAAGATCAAGAGCAAGCTCAAGACGTCGGAGGGCCTGATCTGCGAGCTCGTCGGCCAGACGTCGGGACGCGTCGTGAAGGAAATCCACCAGACCGTGCGCGCGATCGGCATCCCCGCGGCAATGGCGCAGACGCTCGGGACCGCGCCCGGTGCCCACGCCCTCGAGTTCGTGCGGCGGTACTACGATCAGTCGGACCGGCTGTTCGAAGTGGTGGTCAGCGTGCATCCTGCCGACCGGTTCTCGTATTCCACGGTGCTCCAGCGGCAGGCGGTCTGAACGGGCCTTCCGCGCGGCGTCGCTTTATGCGAATATGTTCAAACATATTCCGCTAGAGAATGCCGGAGCGCCCCGCATGACCGTCGTCTATCAGGAAGACATCGCCGACAGCGTCGCCGATGCGCTGCAGTTCATCAGCTACTACCACCCCGCCGATTTCGTCGAGGCATTGCGCCGCGCATGGGAGGCGGAGCCGCCAGGCGCCGCGCGCAGCGCGCTGACGCAGTTGCTCGTGAACAGCCGCATGGCCGCGCGCGGTCACCGGCCGCTGTGCCAGGACACGGGCGTTGCGCAGGTTTTCCTGAGCGTCGGCATGGACGTACGCCTCGCCACGCGCGACGGCAGCGCCCTGCGCAGCCTTCAGGACGTCGTCAATGACGGTGTGCGGCGCGCCTATACGCTGCCCGCGAACCCGCTGCGCGCGACGATGGTCGCGTCGCCACTCGGCGCCCGCCGCAATACGGGCGACAACACGCCCGGCTTCGTCGACGTCGAACTCGTGCCCGGCAATACCGTCGAGATGATCGTGGTGGCCAAGGGCGGCGGCGGCGACGTGAAGGCGAAGTTCACCACGCTCAATCCGAGCGACTCGCTCGTCGACTGGATTCTCGATGCCGTGCCACAGATGGGCGCGGGCTGGTGTCCGCCCGGTGTGCTCGGCGTGGGCATCGGCGGCACGCCCGAACAGGCGATGCGCGCGGCCAAGCGATCGCTGTTCGCGCCGATCGACATCCAGACCGTGCGCGCGCGCGGCGCGAACGATGACGTCGAGGCGCTGCGGCTGGCGTTGCATGACCGCATCAACGCGCTCGGCATCGGCGCACAAGGCCTGGGCGGGCTGACCACCGTGCTCGACGTCAAGGTCGGCGCGCTGCCGAGCCATGCGGCCGCGTTGCCCGTTGCCCTGATTCCGAACTGCGCGGCCACGCGCTTCGTGCGGTGCACGCTCGACGGCAACGGGCCCGCGACATTCACGCCGCCGGACCCGTCGCTCTGGCGCGATATCCCCGATGCGATGCCCGAAGAGGCCGATGCCCTGACGGTGGACCTCGATACGCTGACGGCGGACACCGTCGCGCAATGGAAGGTGGGCCAGACGCTGCGCCTGCGCGGCCGCCTGCTGACCGCGCGCGACGCTGCCCACAAGCGTCTGATGGCGATGCTCGATGCGGGCGAACCGCTACCGGTGCCGCTGCGCGACCGAGCGATCTATTACGTAGGGCCGGTCGATCCCGTCGGCGATGAGGCCGTGGGTCCGGCCGGACCTACCACCGCCACGCGCATGGACAAGTTCCTGCCGCGCCTGCTGGCCGAAACCGGCCTGCGCGTGATGGTCGGCAAGGCCGAGCGCGGGCCGGCGGCGATCGATGCGATACGCGACAACGGTGCCGCGTACCTGACCGCCGTCGGCGGTGCCGCCTATCTGATCTCTCGCGCGATCCGCAAATCCCGCGTCGTGGCTTTCCCCGACCTTGGCATGGAGGCCATGTACGAGTTCGAGGTCGAGGACATGCCGGTCACCGTGGCCGTCGATGCGCGCGGACGATCGATCCACACCGTCTTCCAGCGCTAGGCGCTCCGGCGGGGCTCACTCGAGCGCGGCACGCGGGTCGTGCCGCGCGAGCCGGCGCAGCAGATGATCGACCTCCGCACGCGCGGTGGCCGACATCACGGCGGCAGGCTTGCGTTGCGCGGCCGACGTCAGCAGCCCGCGCCGCATCATCACGTACTTGCGAACCGCCAGTCCCGCGCCGGGCTGCTGCTCGTAGCGAAGCAGCGGCAGGTGCGCATCGAACAGATCGTGCGCGGCCTCGCGCTCGCCCGCCGCGTTCAGGCGCACGACGTCGCACAGCATGTCGGGGAAGCAGTAGCCCGTGTTCGCGCCGTCCGCGCCGCGCTCCACCTCGTAATCGAGAAAGAGGCCGTTGTTGCCGCACAGGATCGAGATATGGCGCATCGAGCCATCCTTCTCGAAGCCACGCAGCGTCGAGATCTTTTCAAGCCCGGGCCAGTCTTCGTGCTTGAGCATCGCGCACGACGGCAGCTCGGTCACGATTCGGCGAATGACGCCCGGCGTCATTTGCACCGAGAACGTCAGCGGATAGTCCTGAATGACGAACGGCACGTCGTCGCCGATCGCCTCCACGGCCTGCCGGTAGTAGCCGACGATCTGGTCGTCGGTGCGCAGCGTGTTGGGCGGAGCGATCATCACGCCCGCGGCGCCACGGTCCATGACTTCACGCGTCAGTGCGCGCATGGCCGCGAAGCCGGGCGCGGACACGCCCACGACCACCGGCAGCTTGCCCGCGCGCTGGATCATGCGTGCCGCCACATCGACCGATTCCGCATGCTCGAGTTTCGGGGCCTCGCCCAGCTGGCCGAGCACTGTGATGCCGGTGGACCCGCATTCGAGATAGAAATCGGTGAGCCGGTCGATCGAGGCGGTGTCGATGCTGCCGTCGTCGAGAAACGGTGTCGGGGCGATCGGGAAGACGCCCTTGGCGTCGGGGGTCAGCGGCATGATGTCTCCTGAAGTCGTGATGCGATACGTGATGCAATGGATATCGCCATGAAACTTGCTAGCATGGCGGCATGGATGTCCGATTCCTGCAAAGCTTCGTCACGGTCGTCGATGTGGGCTCCCTCGCGGAGGCCGCGCGCCGGCTCGACCTCACGCCCGCCGCCATCGCCGCGCGCCTGCATGCGCTCGAGGAAGAGCTCGGCGTGCCGCTCGTGCGACGCGCGGGCCGATCCGTCGTCCCCACGGAAGCGGGCATCCGCATTCTCGATCGTGCGCGCCAGGTCATCCGCGATATCCGCGACATGGGTTCGGTCGCCACCGGCGATGCCTCGCTCGGCGAGTTCCGCCTCGGCTCGTTCGTCACGGCGATGGGCAGCATCGTACCGCCGTTGCTCGGACAACTCTATCGCCGTCATCCCAATGTGAACCTGTTCGTCAAACCCGGGCGTTCGATCGAGCTCTGCGAAAGCCTGACGCGTGGCGAGCTCGACGCCGCGATCGTCGTCGAGCCGCAGTTCGCGGTGGCCAAGGGTTACCAGTGGGCCGAGTTCATGGCCGAACCGCTCGTGGTGGTGGCGCCTGCCGCCATGGCCGGACGCGACCCGCACGAACTGCTCGCGAACGAGCCGTTTATCCGCTACGACCGCTCGGTCCTCGGCGGCCAGCTCGCGGACCGGTACCTGCGCGATCATGGCATTCGCCCGCGGCAGCGGCTCGAGGTGGATGGCCTGATGGTGATCGCCGCGCTCGTGGGCGAAGGCCTCGGCGTGGCGCTCGTGCCCGACTGGCGGCCGATGTGGGAAAGCGGGCTCGCCATCGCGCGCTGCCCGCTGCCCGACCGCGCGCCAGTCCGGCGCGTGGGCCTGATCTGGTCGACGCAGGGACCGCGCGCATCGCTCGCCGAGGCGTTGCTCGACGAGGCGCGCGCGCTGTTCGATGCTCACTCGGGCGTCTTGCCGCGTGCCTCGGGCAGGCGCAGGAAGTCGAAGTCCACGCCCTGATCGGCCTGCGTCACCGTCTGCAGGAACAGCTTCAGGTATCCGCGCGAAGCGCTCGGCTCCACCACCGGCGATGCGTCGCGCCGGCGTTGCAGTTCCTCGTCCGGGACCAGCAGGCTCAGCTCGCGCCGGCTCACGCTCAGGCGGATGCGGTCGCCGGTGCGCACCAGCGCCAGCGGCCCGCCGACCGCCGCTTCCGGCGTGACGTGCAGCACCACCGTGCCGAACGCGGTGCCGCTCATGCGGCCATCGGAGATCCGCACCATGTCCTTCACACCCATGCGCGCAAGCTTGCGCGGAATCGGAATGTAGCCGGCCTCCGGCATGCCGGGCGCGCCCTTCGGTCCGATATTGCGCAGCACGAGGATATCGTCGGCGTTCACATCGAGGTCGTCGAGGTCGATACGCTCGACCAGATCCTGCGAATTCTCGAACACGACCACGCGGCCTTCATGCTCCATCAGCTTCGCATCGGCCGCGGACTGCTTGATGATCGCGCCGCCCGGCGCGAGGTTGCCGTTGAGCACCGCGATGCCGCCCTGCGGATAGATCGGATTCTGGATCGAGCGCACCACGTCCTGCTTGAACGGCTCTCCCGCCGCGTCGATCTCTTCGCCGAGCGTGCGGCCCGTGACCGTCAGCGCATCCAGGCGCAGCAGCGGCTTCAGTTCGCGCAGCAGCGTGGCCATGCCGCCGGCCTTGTGGAAGTCTTCCATGTAGTGCTGGCCGGTCGGCTTCAGGTCGAGCAGCACCGGCGTCTCGCGGCCCATGCGGTCCAGTGCCTGCATGTCGATATCGAGCCCCATGCGGCCCGCGATCGCGGCCAGGTGCACGATGCCGTTGGTGGAGCCGCCGATCGACAGCAGCACGCGCATCGCGTTCTCGAACGCGGCCGGCGTGAGGATGCGATCGATCGTCAGGCGTTCCTTCGCCATCTCCACCGCGCGCGCGCCAGTCAGCTCCGCCATGCGGATGCGGTCCGCGGTCACGGCGGGCGGCGTCGCGGAGCCGGGCAGGCTCATGCCCATGGCCTCGGCAAGACAGGCCATCGTGCTGGCCGTGCCCATCACCGAGCAGGTGCCCACGCTCGCGACCAGCTGGTTGTTGACCTCGCCGGTTTCCTGCTCGTCGATCTCGCCCGCGCGGAACTTGCCCCAGTAGCGGCGGCAGTCCGTGCACGCGCCCACGCGTTCGCTGCGGTGCGAGCCTGTCAGCATCGCGCCCGTCACGAGCTGGATCGCCGGCACGCCGGCGGACGCCGCGCCCATCAGCTGCGCGGGCACGGTCTTGTCGCAGCCGCCGATCAGCACCACCGCGTCCATCGGCTGGGCGCGGATCATCTCCTCCGTGTCCATCGACATCAGGTTACGCAGGTACATGCTCGTCGGCGCGGCAAAGCTTTCGTGCACCGAGATCGTCGGAAACGGCATCGGCAACCCGCCCGCGAGCATGATGCCGCGCTTTACCGCGTCGATCAGCTGGGGCATGTTGCCGTGACACGGATTGTAGGCACTGCCCGTGTCGGCGATGCCGATCACGGGCCGGTCCAGCGCGCTGTCCGTATAGCCCGAGCCCTTGATAAAGGCCTTGCGCAGGAACAGCGAGAAGCCCAGGTCGCCGTAGTTGGTCAGCCCCTTGCGCAGGCCGCTGGCATTGCCGACAGGCTGGCCTTGCTGGGCGTTGTCTTTCGTGGGGTCCTTCGGTTTCTGGGTCATGATTGTGTTCAGGCTTTCTTCAACAGAATATTTCGATCGATCCCGTTCGCTCGATCAGCTATCGGACTTGATCTGCGCGTCCGTGATCACCTTCTCCCAGCGGCTGACTTCGGTACGCAGCCGCTCGGCGGACTTGTCGGGCGAGGTCGGCGCGGCGGCGTACACACCCTGCTTCAGGAACTGCTCCTTGACCTCCGGATTGTCGAGCATCTTCGCGATCGCCGCGTTCAGGCGCTCGACGATCGCCGCGGGCGTGCCGGCCGGCGCGAGCACGCCGAAGGTCGAGGCGACTTCCAGCTGCGGCATGCCGGCTTCCGTGGCGGACGGCACGTCGGGCAGCATCGAGATGCGCTTGGGAGCCGCCACCGCGAGCGCGCGCAGCTGGCCGGCCTTGATAAACGGCTGCGCGGCGGGCACGGTCTCCACCATCATGTTGACCTGGCCGGCCACGAGATCGGTCATTGCCGGGCCGCTGCCCTTGTACGGCACGTGCACCATGTCGATGCCGGCTTCCTTCTTGAACAGTTCGGCCGCCATGCGCTGCGGCGCGCCCGCGCCCGACGAGGCGTAGTTGAGCTTGCCGGGATTGGCCTTGCCGTACTGGATCAGTTCCGGCAGCGTATTCACGGGCAGCTTCGGATTGACCACGACGACCAGCGGTACCGAGCCCACCACCATCACCGGCGCGAAATCCTTGATCAGGTCGTAACGGAGCTTGCCCTTCTCGAGCGTCGCCATCGTCGAATGCGAGGTCAGCGCGCCCATCAGCAGCGTGTAGCCGTCCGGCGCGGACTTGGCCACCACTTCGGCACCGATATTCCCGCCGGCGCCGCCGCGGTTGTCCACCACCACCTGCTGCCCCAGCGCTTCGCCGAGCTTTTGCGCGATGATGCGGCCGATCACATCGGTCGCGCCGCCCGGCGGGTACGGTACGACGAGCCGGATCGGCTTGTCGGGATAGGCGGCGAACGCGGGAATGGCGTAGGGGAGCGTCAGCAGAACGCATAGCGTCGCGCGCAGCGCGTGGCGCCGGCTATTGTGGGTGGTCATCGGTCGTCTCCTGAATATTTTTTATAAGGGAGCACGCCTGCACGATGCCTTGCGGACCCAGCCCGCACGCGCTGCCCGGCCACAAGTCTCGCCCTGCCGGGAAGAAGAAAAAAGCGACTATGAGACTGATTAACCAAAAAATTTTTTTGGTTTAAACATAGCTGTTCCGCGATGAGACAAATCTCATTACTCTATCTGCGGCAGGACCTGTTTGCGCCAGATCAAATGCACGACGAATAGCCCATGACGCGCCGCGGCGATGGTGGAAAAATGCGGCGCATTGCAAACCTTGAAGAAGAGGAGAAGTCGTGGATATTCAGCAATGGAGCATGATCGGGGGCGTCGCCGTAGCGACGGGAACGGCCATCTTTGGTGGGGTGACGTTCTTCGCGGGGATGATGGACAAGCGGTTGAGTTTCTTCGCAGACATGGTGGACAAGCGGTTCGACTTGCTGGTCAATGCCATGAATCGTGGCTTCGAGCAGATCGACAAGCGCTTCGAGCAAGTGGACAAACGCTTCGAGCAAGTAGACAAGCGCTTCGAGCAAGTGGACAGGCGCTTCGAGGAGGTAGACAAGCACCTCAATCGCCTGGAGGCCCGGGTGGACCGTTTGGACGTACGTCTGGAGCGGGTAGAACGCCAGGTCCAAAGCATCGACACCCGCCTGGCCCGCGTGGAAATGCGCTTCGGCGATCAGCCACCCGCCATGGATCCCCGCGGCGGCGCCTGCTAAGCTCAATGCCTGACCTTCGTCCCCTGACCCCACCCCGGAGAGACCCGCCATGTCACAACGCATCACCATCACCACCCCCGACGGCAGCTTCGCCGCCTACCTCGCCACCCCGGATCCGGCCAATGCCAGAGGCACGGCCATCGTGGTGATTCAGGAGATCTTCGGGATCAATGCGGACATGCGCGAGACCTGCGACAACTTTGCCCGCGACGGCTTCGTCGCGATCTGTCCGGATCTGTACTGGCGCCTGGAGCCGAACGTCGAGCTGACCGATAAGACCAAGGAAGAGTGGGACAAGGCGTTCGCGCTGCTCAACGCGTTCGATATCGACAAGGGCGTCGAAGATATCGCCGCCACCATCGCCTACACGCGCAAGCTACCGGGCGTGACCGGCGGGGTCGGTACCGTCGGCTTCTGTCTCGGTGGCTTGCTGGCCTTCCTGACGGCTACGCGTACCGACACGGATAGCGCGGTGTCGTATTACGGCGTGAATCTCGACAAGTTCCTCGGGGAGGCGGGCAAGATCAAGAGCCCGCTGCTCATGCATATCGCCGAGGAGGACGAATTCGTGCCGGCCGAGGCCCGCGCGAAGATCATCGAAGCGCTCAAGGACAACAAGCACGTCGAGATCCACACCTATCCGGGCTGCCAGCACGCCTTTGCGCGCAATAACGGCATTCACTATGTCGATGCGGCGGCCAAGGCCGCCAACGCCCGCACGCTCAAGGCGTTCCAGGCGTTGTAAGGGCCGCGGCGCCGTTCGGAGCGGCGTCGTTCAGGGCGCGATCATTCGGTGGCGCCCTGCGTCTGCAACGCGCGACGACGCTTGCGCGCATCCATCATGCCGCCGAAGACCGGCCACACGAGCACGACGATCGCCAGGCCCATGATCGTGCCAACGAGTCCATTGGACCAGAACACATCCATCTGCCCTTGCGACATCAGCATCGTCTGGCGGAACGCGTCTTCCGCGCGATCGCCGAGCACCAGCGCGAGCACGAGCGGGGCCAGCGGATAGTCGAGCTTCTTCAGGATGTAGCCGACGACGCCAAAGATCAGCATGAGCCAGACGTCGAACATCGCGTTGTG
This sequence comes from Cupriavidus sp. OTU4054, assembly GCF_038440175.1. Taxonomy (NCBI): domain Bacteria; kingdom Pseudomonadati; phylum Pseudomonadota; class Betaproteobacteria; order Burkholderiales; family Burkholderiaceae; genus Cupriavidus; species Cupriavidus sp. OTU4054. The sequence goes on along the minus strand of NZ_JASATF010000021.1, from coordinate 32,740 downwards.
CACGGTGAATGCGCCGATCGCGCAGACCACGAGGATCAGCGGCGCGATGATCGCGAACGGAATGCGCAGGATGGCGGCGAACAGCGGCACCGTGGACAGCACCACGATCAGCCCCGCGAGGTTGCCCAGATACATGCTCGCGATCAGGCCCCACACGAACGTCTTCTGCTCCGCGAACAGCAGCGGCCCCGGCTGCAGGCCCCAGATCATGAGACCGCCCAGCAGCACCGCGGCCGTCGCCGACCCCGGGATGCCGAGCGCGAGCATCGGCAGCAAGGCGCTCGTGCCGGCCGCGTGCGCGGCGCACTCGGGGGCGATCACGCCCTCGATATTGCCGCGTCCGAACGTCTCGCGATTGCGCGCGAAGCGCTTGGCCACGCCATAGCCCATGAACGATGCGGCCGTGGCGCCGCCGGGCGTCACGCCGAGCCAGCAGCCGATGACCGACGAGCGGATCAGCGTCATCCAGTAGCGCGGCAATTCCGCCCAGGTCTTGAGCACGACCTTGAGATCGATGTTCGCGCGCTTGCCGCGGAAGGCAATGCCCTCTTCCATCGTCATCAGGATCTCGCTGATCCCGAACAGGCCGATTACCACGACAAGGAAGTCGAACCCGCGCAGCAGTTCGGTGGAGCCGTATGTCATGCGCAGCGTGCCGGACACGGTATCCATGCCGACGGCGGCGAGCGCGAAGCCGATGCACATTGCAATGACGATCTTGGCCTTCGCTTCCTTGCCCATGCCGATAAAACTGCAGAACGTCAGGAAGTACACCGCAAAGAATTCCGGTGGTCCGAATCGCAATGCGAATTTGGCCACCAGCGGCGCAAGGAACGTAATGAGCAATACGCCCGCCAGCGCGCCGAGAAACGAGCCCGTGAACGCGGACGTCAGCGCGCGTCCCGCCTCGCCCTGCTGCGCCATCGGATAGCCGTCGAACGTGGTGGCGACCGACCACGCCTCGCCCGGGATATTGAACAGGATCGAGGTAATCGCGCCGCCGAACAATGCGCCCCAGTAGATGCAGGAGAGCATGATGATCGCCGAAGTCGGCTCCATCGAGAACGTCAGCGGTAACAGGATCGCCACGCCGTTGGGACCGCCCAGTCCCGGCAGCACGCCCACCACGATGCCGAGCAGGATGCCCGCGAGCATCAGCGCCACGTTGTGCCACGACATCGCGACCGCGAAGCCGCCCATCAATGCATTGAGTTCATCCATCGCGGCCTCCTCAGAACCCGAGGGCCGCTTCGAGCGGCCCCTTCGGCAGCGGCACGCGGAACTGCATCTCGAAGATCCAGAACAGGGCCACGTTGACCAGCACGCCGGTGGCAATCGAGCGCCACCACGAGAATTTGCCGAGCAGGATCATGAAGCCGATCACGAACAGCGCGGACGCGACATAGATGCCGAGAAAGCTGATGACCGCCACATAGACCGTCAGGGGCACGAGAATCACCGCGACCTGCTTCAGTTGCGGCCACGTGACGAAGGTCTCCCCCGGTTCCATGCGCCATGCGTGCCAGAGCACGAACAGGCAGGCGAGGAAAATGATGGCGCCGATGCGCAACGGGAAATAGCCCGCCTCGGGGCCGTCCGGCGCCCAGCCGGCGCCAATGCTGTAATTGCTGACCATCACCACCACGGCGCCCGCCGCGATCAGCAGCGCCACGGCGATCTCCGCCGTCCGTACCGTGATCGCCGCCGGTGCCGCGGCCTCCTGTGGATGCTCGCCCATGATCGGGTCTCCTGAATGCCATCGGAAATCCCCTCGCCCGTTGCAGGCGAGGGACACAGCCATCGCTCGTCAGCGCGCGGCGGCAACGAAGCCGGCGGCCTTGATGATGTCCTTGTGGCGGTTCTCGTCGGCGACGAGGAAGTCCGTGAGCTTCTGGCCTACGAGGAAGTCGTTCTTGAGCGCGTTCTTCTCGAGGTACTCCTTCCACTCTGGCGTGGCCACGACCTTCTGCATCAGATCCACGTAGAACTTCTGCTGGTCGGGCGTGACGCCGCCGGGCAGCATGAACACGCGCAGCATCTCGTACTCGACATCGAGGCCCGCTTCCTTGCACGTGGGAATGTCACCCCAGCTCTGCGTGCCCGTGATCTTGGCCGAATACTGCATGCGCGCGGGCGCGAACACGCACAGCGCGCGATGCTCGCCGGCGCGCCATTGCCCGATCGATTCGGAGGGATTGTTGACGTTGGAGTCGATATGCTTGCCCGACAACTGCGTGGCCGCCTCGCCGCCGCCCTTGTACGGGATGTAGATGAAGCGCACGCCGGCCTTGCGTTCCATCTGCGCGGTGATGATCTGGTCCTCGCGCTTGGAGCTCGTGCCGCCCATCTTGAGCTTGCCCGGATTTTCCTTGGCCTTGGCCAGATAGTCGGCCGGCGTCTTGTACGGGTCCTGCGAATTGGTCCACAGCACGAACTCGTCCTGCGCCACCATGGCCACCGGCGTCAGGTCTCGCCAGTTGAACGGCAACTGGCTGATCATCGGAACCGTGTAGAGCGCCGACGATGTGACCAGCAGCTTGTGCGGATCGCCCTTGGACGCCTTGGTGTCCATCAGCCCTTCCGCGCCGCTCGCGCCGGCCTTGTTGACGACGATGATCGGCTGGTTCATCAGCTTGTGCTTGGCGATGATGCCCTGGATCGAGCGCGCCATCTGGTCGGACGCGCCGCCCGCGCTGAACGGCACCACCATCTCCACCGGCTTGGTGGGCTCCCAGGCGAACGCCGGGGCCGCCATGCCACCTAGCAGCGACGCCCACGCCAGCGCGCGAACCGTTTGCCGCAACTTGCCCTGCAACCTTCCTTGCAACATCATGGCTTGTCTCCTTTGATGGAAACCGTGCGGTCTGATGCCGCATCGGTTCTTGTTGCCAAAAGCTGCCGCGCGCCTCAGGGCGCCATGCGTACGCCGCCAGAATCAGGCCGCGCGCAATGCCGGTTGCGCCGCCGCGGCGCGCAGGCTCTCCATCGCCGCGAGCACGCCGCCGGTCTGGTGCGGAACGTTTGCGAGCGCGAGGCCCATCTCCACGCCGGCGAGGGTACCCATCAGCGTAAGGTCGTTGAAGTCGCCGAGATGCCCGATGCGGAAGATCTTGCCGGACACCTTCGACAGCCCCTGGCCGAGCGACATGTTGAAGTTCTCGAGCACGACCTTGCGGAACGCATCGGCGCTATGGCCTTCCGGCATGACCACGGCGGTCAGCGCGGGGCTGTACTCCGCGGGGTTCTGGCACAGGATTTCCAGACCCCACCCGCGCACGGCGGCGCGCGTGGCTTCCGCATGGCGCTTGTGGCGCGCGAACACGTTCGGCAGGCCTTCCTCGAACAGCATGTCGCACGCTTCGGAGAGGCCGTAGAGCAGGTTCGTCGCCGGCGTGTACGGCCAGAAGCCGTTCTTGTTCGCCTCGATGATCTCTTCCCACCCCCAGAACGCCTTCGGCAGCTTCGCGTTCGCGGAAGCGGCAATCGCCTTCTGGCTCACGGCATTGAACGAGATGCCCGGCGGCAGCATCAGCCCCTTCTGCGAGCCTGACACGGTCACGTCCACGCCCCACTCGTCATGGCGATAGTCGACCGAACCCAGCGAGGAAATCGTATCGACGAGCAGCAGGGCCGGGTGGTTGGCGGCATCGATCGCGCGGCGCACGGCCGCGATATCCGAGGTCACGCCCGTGGACGTTTCGTTATGGACCACGCAGACGGCCTTGATGGTGTGCTGGCGGTCTTCCGCCAGGCGGGCGCCAATCGCGGCGGCATCCACACCATGACGCCAGTCGCCACCGAGGAACTCGGAGACCAGACCGAGCTTGTCGGCCATGCGCTTCCACAGCGACGCGAAGTGGCCGGTCTCGAACATCAGCACATGATCGCCGGGCGACAGCGTGTTGACGAGCGCCGCTTCCCACGCGCCGGTGCCGGACGCGGGATAGATCACCACGGGCTGCGCGGTCTGGAACACCTTGCGGATGTCCGCGAGCACCTTCTTGCCCAGTTGCTGGAACTCGGGACCGCGGTGATCGATGGTCGGATAGTCCATCGCGCGGAGCACCCGGTCCGGCACATTGGTCGGCCCGGGGATCTGCAGGAAGTGCCGGCCGCTCGGATGGGAATTCAGTCGGATCATATCGCCTCGTGTCTCAATTTGAATTTTGTATTCAAAAAACAGGGGTGCACTACGGGACTGGCTTGCGGGATAATGTTGGCGGGCGGTCGCGCCGCCCATCCCGTAAAAAGTCCTTATAAATCAGTATTTATCAGTCTTTCTGGTCGCCTTTTTCGCCGCATCCGGCGTGCCCGGCGACCCCGGCATGCAGTTCGTGCTTGCCTCAGAGTAGGTTTTGAATACAATACTGTCAAGCCGCGATATCACCGATGAGTCTCAATCCGACCCCTTCCTCCCAAGCCGTGGACCGCCAGATCCTGCATGTGGCGGTGGCCCAGCGCCTGCGCGCGATGATCCTGGAAGGCGAACTCGCGCCCGGGGCACGGCTCAACGAGCGGGTGCTCTGCGAACAGCTGCAGGTGTCGCGCACGCCGTTGCGCGAGGCATTCAAGGTGCTGGCCGGCGATGGCCTCGTGACGCTGCTGCCGAACCGCGGCGCCGAGGTGGTCCAGCTCTCGCAGGAAACCATCGACCATCTGTTCGAGATGATGGGCGCGCTGGAGGGCCTGTCTGGCGAACTCGCCTGCGAACGCATTACCGACGCCGAACTGAACGAGATTCGCGCGTTGCACTTCGAGATGCTCGCCTGCCATGCGCGGCGCGATCTGCCCAACTACTACGCGTTGAACCGCCGCATCCACGATGCCATCAATGCGGCGGCGCGCAATCCGATCCTCGAGGAGACCTATCGACGCATCAACCTGCGTATCCAGGCACTGCGCTTTCGCTCGAACTTCGATCAGGAAAAATGGGACATGGCCGTGCTCGAGCACGGCGCGATGCTCGACTGCCTGGCGAAGCGCGACGGCGCGGGCCTGCGTGACATCCTGCGCGCGCACCTGAAACACAAGCGCGACGCGCTGATCGCCGAACTAGAACGCGTACAGGGCGCCGCCGCCTGATCCCGCGGCGTGGCCCGAGTGCGTGCAGCAACCGGAGACCCCACGTCCATGGCTTTGCCGACCACTCCCACGCCACCCGGCGTGCAACCGCTTCACTTCATGCCGCGCGGTGGCGCGGCACCGATGCAGCAATCGCCGCTCTACCGGCGGCTGGCTGCGGAATTGCGTGGCGACGTCCTGTTCGACGCCGCGAGCCGCGGCCGGTATGCGACCGATGCGTCCATCTATCAGGTCATGCCGATCGGCGTGGTGGTGCCGCGCGACGAAGCCGACGCGCGCCTCGCGCTCGATATCGCGCGCGACCTGCACGCGCCGCTGCTGCCGCGCGGCGGCGGTACGAGCCAGTGCGGACAGACCGTGGGCGAGGCACTGGTCATCGACAACAGCAAATGGCTGAACCAGGTCATCGACTTCGATCCCGTCGCGCGTACGGTCACCGTGCAGCCCGGCATCGTGCTCGATCACCTGAACGCATGGCTCAAGCCGCATGGCCTGTGGTTCCCGGTGGATGTCTCCACCGCGGCGCAATGCACGATCGGCGGCATGACCGGCAACAACTCGTGCGGATCGCGCTCGATCCAGTACGGCAACATGGTGCACAACGTGCTCGGCATCGACGCCATCCTCGCGAACGGCGAGGAAGTGCGCTTCGACGGCAGCTGGCCCGCGGAGGGTGCCGCGCATCGTGCGATTGCCGATGGCGTGCGGCGCATCGCCGAGCGCGAACGCGATGCCATCGCCGAGATGTATCCGCACGTGCTGCGCCGCGTCGGCGGCTACAACCTCGATATCTTCTCGCCGCGGAGCGAGCGGCCCTACACCGCCGATGGCAGTGTCAACCTCGCCCATCTGCTCGTCGGCTCGGAAGGCACGCTTGCGTACTTCAAGCGCATCACGCTGCAACTGTCGCCGCTGCCGACGCACAAGACGCTCGGCGTGGTGAACTTCCCGACGTTCTATCAGGCCATGGACCTGACGCGGCATATCGTGGCCTTGCGGCCCGCGGCTGTCGAGCTCGTCGATCGCACGATGATCGATCTGTCGCGCCGGAACCCGGCGTTCCGTCCCGTGATCGAGCGCGCGCTCGTGGGCGAGCCCGAGGCAATCCTGCTCGTCGAGTTCGCCGGGGACGACCGCGATAGCACCGTGCGCGATCTCGCGCGGCTCGTCGAGCTGATGGCGGACCTCGGCCTGCCGGGATCCGTCGTCGAAATGCCCGAAGCGGGACCGCAGAAGGCGTTGTGGGAAGTGCGCAAGGCCGGCCTCAACATCATGATGAGCATGAAGGGCGATGGCAAACCCGTCTCCTTCATCGAGGACTGCGCGGTACCGCTCGAACATCTGGCCGAATACACCGCGCGGCTGACCGAGGTCTTCCACAAGCACGGCACGCGCGGCACGTGGTATGCCCATGCAAGCGTCGGCACGCTGCATGTCCGGCCCATTCTGGACATGCGCCGCGATGGCGCGGCCAAGATGCGCGCCATCGCCGAAGAGGCGGCCGCCATGGTGCGCGAGTACAAGGGCGCCTACTCGGGCGAGCACGGCGACGGCATCTGCCGCGGCGAGTGGGTGGCGTGGCAGTTCGGTCCCTCGCTGAACCGCGCGTTCGAGGAAGTCAAGGCGCTGTTCGATCCCGACAACCGCTGCAACCCCGGCAAGATCGTGCGCACGCCGCGCATGGACGATGCCACGCTGTTCCGCTTTCCGCCGGGCTATACGGTCAAGCCGCTCGTGCCCGCGCTCGACTGGTCGGCGTGGAACGTCACGCGCGATCCGGTCACCGAAGCGGAAAGCGCGCCGGGCACCGGGCTCGATCCCGCGCGCGGTCTCGCCGCCGCGGTCGAGATGTGCAACAACAACGGCCATTGCCGCAAGTTCGATGCGGGAACGATGTGCCCGAGCTATCGCGTCACGCGCGACGAGCAGCATCTGACGCGTGGGCGTGCCAACACGCTGCGCCTGGCGCTGTCGGGACAGCTCGGGTCGGAAGGCATCCTCGATCCGGCCGTGAAGGAGACGCTCGATCTCTGCGTCTCGTGCAAGGGCTGCAAACGCGATTGCCCGACCGGGGTCGATATGGCGAAGGTCAAGATCGAGGTGCGCGCCGCGCACGCGCGCGCGGGACATCTGCGCCTGCGCGACAAGCTCGTTGCATTCCTGCCGCGCTACGCGGGCGCGGCCAGTCGCATGCCGTGGCTGTTCAATCTGCGCGACCGCATTCCGGGCCTTCCGCAACTCGGCGAGCGGCTGTTCGGCATTTCCGCGCGGCGCTCGCTGCCGCGCTGGCAGCCGGCATTCCTCGATGCCCGGTACCGTTCCACGCCCGAGACCCATGACGACGCACGGAAGGAAGTCGTGCTGTTCGTCGATACGTTCAACAATCATATGGAGCCCGAGAACGCACGCGCGGCGCAGCGCGTGCTCGAGCGTGCGGGCTATACCGTGCATCTGTCCGGCGTGCCGGGCGAGCGTCCGCTGTGCTGCGGCCGCACGTTCCTCGCCGCGGGGCTCGTCGATGAGGCAAAGGCCGAGGCCAGGCGTTCGCTCGATGCGCTGCTGCCGTTCGTCGCGCGTGGCGTGGCGATCGTCGGGCTCGAGCCGTCGTGCCTGCTCAGCATGCGCGACGAGTTCCTGCAATATGGCTATGGCGATGCCGCGCGGTCGCTGGCCGACAATGCGTTTCTGTTCGAGGAATTCCTCGTGCGCGAACACGCGGCGGGACGCTTCGCGCCGACCCTGAATGCCATCGGCAAGTCGCGGGCGATGCTGCATGGCCACTGCCACCAGAAGGCGTTCGACGCGGTGCGCCCGGTCGAGCAAGTGCTCGGATGGATTCCGGGCCTCAAGTCGGAGCTGATCGAGTCGTCGTGCTGCGGCATGGCGGGCAGCTTTGGCTATGAGGCCGAGCATCACGACGTGTCGATGCGTGTGGCCGAGTTGTCGTTGCTGCCCGCGGTGCGCAAGGCCGGCGACGATGCGGTGATCGTCGCCGACGGTACCAGTTGCCGCCATCAGATCCACGACGGCGCGCAGCGTGAAGCGCTACACGTTGCGCGCGTGCTCGAGATGGCGATGCAGCCTTAGCGCTGCGCCGCCTGCGGCACCAGCTCCACGCGCTCGACGCTTTCCTTCTCCACGGCCTTGCGCGAATAGACAAGCGGGAAGTACTGCCCTTTGGCCCACACTGGCGCGAGATCGCGGTAGTGTGGGTTGGCGGGATTGCCCGACTGCCCCGGTGTGTTGACCACGCGCGAGGCATCCCAGTTGCCGACGTCGAGCACCATGCGATATGACGCGCCCGCGGTCAGCTGGAAGTCGCTGTTGCGATACGTCGTGGCCATCGGCGTGAAAGCGGAGCCGCCGATCGGTCCCGCGTTCACGTCATATTGCCTGCGCGCATCCGCATCGAGGATCGGGCTCAAGGGATGGTTGAACACGGCCGTATGCAGCTTGCCCCATTGCCATGCGCGCATATCGGGCCCGAGCTTCTGCTCGACCTCGACGATCGCCCCGCGCAGCGAGGCAAGCATGACCTCGTTGCGCTTCGTCGTGTCCATCCAGGGGCCCGGCTGCTCGAGTACCGCGATCACGCGTGCCGCATCGCCCGCGCCAACGAGCCTGGCGCCCTCCGGCGACAGCGCCGCGCGCACCACGGCCGGACGCAGATGCTTGCTGAACCAGACCTCGAACAACGCGGCGGGCGCGCTGTCCGCGCGTTCGTTGCCATCCCACCCGCGCAGCAGATCCAGTGCACTGCGCAGTTTCGGATCGGTACTGTCGATGCCCTTGAGCAGCGCAACCACGCGTTGCGCGGGCAGCGACACCGTATCGGTCTGCCATGCCATCGAATCCGCCAGCGAGCTGCGCGGATTGGCGCCGACCACGGCCTTGAGCCGGCGTGCGCGCGAACTGTCGCTCCACTCGTAGCCGACCCCCTTCTGCGCGGCGGGATGATCGGACGGAATATTGTTCTCGTTCGCCGTGACCACGTATCCGGCCGGTGGGTTATAGGTCCACGGCAACTCGTCCATGTTGCGGTAGCCCGCCCACTCGTAGCGCCCGTCGCCCGGTACCGGCGTCAGGCCATCCCAGTTGGGGCGGATGACCGTCAGCCCGCCCGGCAGCCAGCCGATATTGCCGCCACGATCCGCGAAGACCTGGTTCTCGCCGGGCGCGCCCCAGCGATTCATCGCCGCGCGGAACTGATCCCAGTTCTGGGCGCGCATGTAGTCCATCGAGCCGAAGTACGGCGCCATGCCGACGTCGAGCCATGCCGCGCGCAACGCGTACGCGCGATGGCCCGCCGCGTCGGCGTAGAGCAGCGGCCCGTGCCGCGTGTAGTCGATGGTGACGGTGCGCGGCGTGGCCTCGCCCTTGACCGCGATCTGCTCCGTCACGGTCTTCATCGGTTCCCATCGCCCCTGATACCGGTACTCGCTCGGCTGTGCCGGGTTGGTCTCGTAGACGTAGAGATCCTCCTGATCCATGTAGAAGCGCGTAAGCCCGAATGCGATGGTGCCGTTGTGGCCGATCGAGATGCCGGGCAGGAACGGCTCGCCGGCGCCGATCACCGACAGGCCCGGCGCGTTCAGATGGCTGATATAGCGCAGGCTCGGGGCGCCATGCGCGCGGTGGGGATCGTTGGCGAGAATCGGGCGGCCCGTGGTCGTTCGCGCGCCGGCAATCACCCAGTTGTTGGAGCCGAGACTGCGCGCGAGATCGCTGGCCGCATCCTGCAGCACGTAGAGTTCTTCGAGCGGTACATCGGTCTTGCGGTCTGCCCGGGCAGGGCCCCACCAGTCCTTGGGAAAGCGCGGCGCGGCGGTGGCGAGTTCATAGGCACGCTTGAGTTCGGCGGCCGGAATCGCGCAGGGATCGAGGCCTTCCGGCAGCTTCGGTTCCACGGGGGGATCGAGCTCGCGGCGAAGCCAGTCTGCGCGCACGGCGTCGGGCTTTACCTCGCAATAGATCTGCGCGCGATCCACCTCGCCCGTGAAGTTCAGCGTCAGGCCGTGGTGGCGAATGCGTACGATGTCCTCCGCGCGCCAGTACGACGGCTTGTAGTTCAGGACCTTGAACTCGGGCGGCAGCAGTTCCGGATGCGCTTCGGTCTGCGACACGAATGCGTTCACGCCGGCCACGAACGCCTCGGCCACGCGCTTGGCGTCGGAGCCATAAGCGAGCCATTCGCGGTACATGTCGCCACGAAACAGCACGGCGCGCGCCATGCGGTCGCCATCGACGTAGTTGGGACCGAAGTCCTTCGCCATTTCGCCAAGTCCGCGCTTGCGCCAAAGATCGATCTGGAACAGCCGGTCGCGCGCGGCCATGAAGCCCTGCGCGTAGAACGCGTCGTACAGCGTACCGGCATAGATATGGGGCACGCCCCAGCGATCGACGAGGATGCTGGCCGGCTTCTCCAGACCCGGTGCGACATAACGGTCTGGCGGCGCGGCCGATGCAAGATGCGTGGTGCCTGCGAGCGCGAGGCAGGCGAGGGTATGCGAGAACGTCCGGGAAAGCTTGCGGGAAGGCGTGATGCGCTGGCGATGCATGGGTCTCCTCTTTTTGTTGTGGGCCCAACGTGTTGTGGGCTCAACAATCGAGGATAGTCAACACCGCGCCTCATGACGAGGACATCACGTCAAACGCGCGTTTGCTTTCTGGGACCGCCCGATCAGTACACGTCGCGCCGATAACGCCCGTCTTCGGTCATCTGTTGCAGTGCCTCGTCGCCGGCGATCGACACCAGTGCCGCATGCACGCCGCCCGCCATGCCCTGCAGGCTGCCGCACACATAGATTGCCGCCCCCTCCGCAATCCACTCGCGCAGCGCCATCGCATGCGCGGCCACCGCATCCTGCACGTAACGGAGCGGCCCGCCATCGCGCGAGTACACACGGTCCACGCGTTCCAGCACGCCACTCGCATGCCATCGTCCGATGTCCGCGTCGTGGAAGGCATCGTGCGCGGCCGAGCGTTCGCCGAACAGCAGCCAGTTGCGACGATGGCCCGCCGCTTCGCGCGCCTTGATCTGGGCACGCAGGCCCGCGAGGCCCGTGCCATTGCCGATCAGGATCAGCGGGCGGCCGTCGGCCGGTGGATGGAAGGCGCGATTGACGCGCACTCGCAGCGCAATCGCGGTACCGACCGCCGCGTGTTCGGTCAGCCAGCCCGACGCGAGGCCAAGGCGCCCATCGTCGTAACGCGTCTGGCGAACGAGCAGTTCGAGGCGTCCGTCCGCAGGCAGCGAGGCAATCGAATACTCGCGATGCGGCAGGGCCGGCAGCGCGTCGACGAGGCGCTGCGGCGACAGCCCCACGAGCGTGTCGAGGTGCGCCTCGGGCAATGGCAGGCGCGTGGCCAGCGCCGCGGCCAGCGTCGTGGGGCGGCTGTCGCAGCGTACCGGCGTGGTGCCGTCGAGCGCGAGGCGCGCGAGCAGCGCGGCCACGACGCCGGGCGGATGACAGGGTCCGACTTCGGCGATGTCCCCCGCCGACCAGTCGAGGGCTTCGGCCTCTTCAGGTACGAGCGCCAGATGGCAGGCCGGCGCCCCCGCGCTACCGGGGTTGAGCACGCGGCGTTCGACGAGTTGCCAGCGCCCGTAGCGCGGCCGCTCCCAGTCGGCGATCTCGGCCCCGCCGGACATTGCCGACAGATGGTTCTGCCAGTGCCGGAGCGCACCGGGGTCGCCGTTGTCGACCTCGACCATATCGAACAGCGGCTGCGCGTGATGACGCTGCAGCCATGACGACAACGTATGCCCGAATGCGCAGAAGCGCGCGTAACTGCTGTCGCCCAGCGCGAGGATGCCGTACCGCAGCTGACGCAGGCTATCCGGGGCCACGCCAGCCATCATGCGGCGCGTGAAACCGGACGCGCTGTCGGGCGCATCGCCCTCCCCCGTCGTGCTGACGAGGAACAGCGCCTGCCCGCAGGCCGCAAGCTGCCTGCCGTCGAGATCGGCGAACGACGTCACGCGCACGGGCATGCCCGCACCCTGCAGCGCGCGGGCGGTCTGCTCCGCGAGTTGCTCGGCAAACCCGGTCTGGCTCGCGAACGCGATCAACGTGGGACGGTCGGTATCCGCGCCGGTGCCAGCGCTACCGAATGCCGCGCGTGCCGCGCGGCGCCGGCGGTGGCGCGCGAGCACACCCACGCAGAACGCGAGGTACGCCACGACCACGCCGGCCGCGATCGCCGTGCGGTCATGCGCGGTCAACGCCAGGACCGTACCGGCGGCACAAACGGCGATAGGCGCGATCGGTGTCAGGAATTTCATGGCAACATCGTCATTGCATCATCGCGGCGAAGGCCGGGGAGACATGTTCGTCGAAACCGCGCGGCGTCCGTACGAGAAAGCGTGCCGCGAGCGCGTGACGCGCGGCCGTCTGCAGCCCCGCATCGGGACCGAGCACGGTCAGCGCCGTGGACCACGCGTCGGCCATCATCGCTTCCTCGTGCAACACGGTCACGGAGGCCAGCGCGTGCGTGGCCGGGTAACCGGTGCGCGGGTCGATCGTATGCGCGTAGCGGCGACCCGCCTGCTCGAAATAGCGGCGATAGTCGCCCGAAGTCGCGACCGACAGCCCGCATAGCGCCACCAGCGTCCGTGCGTCCTGCTCCTGGCCTTCCCCCCGGCCGTCTGCATGGGGCGATTCGAGCTCGACCCACCATGGCATGCCGTCGGCCTTGACGCCATGCCCACGCAGTTCGCCGCCGATCTCGACCAGATGGCTCGTCACGCCGGCGCCGTTCAGATACCGCGACACGGCATCGACCGCAAACCCCTTGGCAATCGCGCAGAAGTCGAGCGATATGCCGCCCGGCTGCCACACCGCGCGTCGCTCGATGTCGACTGCCATGCGCTGCCAGCCGCAATGCGCCCGCGTGCGCGCAATCGCGTCGGGCGCAGGCGCGGTATCGCGCCGCCCCGCGGGACCGAAGCCCCACAGATCGACCAGGGCGCCCGCGCTCGGGTCGTACGCGCCGCCGCTTTCGCGCGCGGTGCGCAGCGCGGCGGTCAGGACCGTGAGCGCGTCCTCGGGCAGAACCACCCACTCGCCGGACGCCGCGCGGTTGTAGCGGCTGATATCGGAGTCGGCGGACCAGTTGCTCATCTGCGCGATGACGCCATCGAGCACCGCGCGGATGCCCGTACCGAGCGACGACGGATCGCACGCGGCAGGCAGCTCTGCCGCCACCGACCAGGTCGTGCCCATCGTGTCGCCCGCCCATTGCCACGCGCGCGCGCCCGCCACCGGCGTGGGGGGCGCGCTCAGCGCGAGCGGGATCAATACGCGATGCGTCATGGCGGACGGCTCGACTTACTGCGGCAATACCTCGACGGTCACCGCATACGTCGCACGTCGCGCCTTGATTGCGCGATTCGACGTCTTGTCGTCGCGTACCTCGGCTTCCATCCAGTACATGCCGGGCGCGGGCCACTTGACGCTGAACTTGCCGTCCGCGTCGGTGGTCACGTCCATGTCGTTGAGCTTGTCCCGATAGCGGATGCCACCGGGCACGACTTCCACCTTGAGGTTGCTCGCGGGCTTGCCATCGAGCAGCAGGCGGAAGTTCGCGGCTTCGCCGGCGACGAGGTCGTTCGGATGCGTGATGGGCTGCAGTTCCAGACCCTTGCCCGTGGCCGCGAACGCCTTCGTGCTGGGCTTGCCCGCGGTGACGAACGTCTCCACGCGGCCAAGCGTCTCGGTGGTCTGCAGCCCCTCGGCGTTCGGCGGCACCGCGCTGGCAAGCGCCTCGGCGGTGCCGCGGAAACGCTTGGTCTCGCCGTTGACCTTCCAGTTCGCGAACACGCCGGTGTTCACCACGGCTACGCGGTACGTGCCCGGTTGCGCCAGATGCAGGTCGAACGTGCTGCGGAACTTGCCGGTGGACGCGTTCTCGGGCTTGAGCGCGGCGCCATCGGGACCGGTCACGACGAGGCTGTCCAGCCGCATCGGGAAATGATCGAATACGAACAGGTCGTTCGACACGGCGGCATCGACGGTGACCCACGGATCGTTGCCCGCGAGCACGGTGGAGGATGGCAGCAGCCATTGACGGTGGGCGTGCGCGGCGAGCGGCGCAAGGGCGGCAAGCGCGAGGAGCGTGGCGCGCAGCGCGAGGCGTTGCAGAGGACGGGCAGGTTTCTTCATGGTCGTCTCCGGTTCGATATCAGGGCTTGAGGTCGATGCTGACGGCACCCAGTTCATGGTCGCCCTGGGCACGGGCGTTCTGCGCCGACTGCGGCGGCCACGTGAACGGCACGCGTACGAGTTCGCGTCCGCCCACCTCGCGCGCGGCTTCCACCACGAGCTGGTAGCTGCCCGCCGGCAGCTTGCCCAGCGGCGCCTTGCCGTCCGAGAACGTCAGCGTCTGCTCGCCGGGCGCGCGCGTGGCGCCGGAAATCCCGTCGGCCGGCATCTGCATGTCGCGGCCGGCCTTGCGCCACCACTGGCGCATGTCCTTGAGCCACTTGGTGCCGTGGTCCTCCTTGCTCTTGGCGTCGTACCAGACCGCCAGCGTGGAAACCGGGCTCTGGTCGGCGCGCTCGATCCAGATGGAGACGTAGGGCCGGTGGTACTCGGCAACGGTGAGACGCGGAATCTCGACCTTGACGTTCATTTCCGCGGCCATGGCGTTCACGGCGGGCATCGCGGCCATGCCGGTCAGGGTAACGGTGAGCAGTCGGCGCATATCAGGACAGCCTTTCCTAGCCATAAAGGTAGAGGTGGAGATGATGGGATCGATCAATGGATAAACAGGATGGCCAGCAACAGCGGCAGGACCACGCCGAAGCCGACGAGCGGCCACGTGGCGGCCCGTCCGCCCGCGTGAAGCTTGAGCAGGAACAGCCCGGTAATGCTGAACACGAGGCACGCAATGGCGAACGCGTCGATGAACCAGCTCCAGGCGTTGCCCGTGTTGCGGCCCTTGTGCAGGTCGTTGAGATAGGAAATCCAGCCGCGCGTCGTGACTTCGTACTGGACCTCCCCGTCGTCGAGCGAGACGCTGGCCCAGGCATCGCCACCGGGCCGCGGCAAGGCAACATAGAGCTCGTCGGCCGACCATTCGGCCTCGCGTGCGGAGGCATCGACGTCGAGCGTGCGCGCCAGCCACTCGGCCAGCACCGGCGGGACGGCGGATTTCGCGTCGCCCTTGCGGCGCGCACCGTCGGCAGGGGCAGGCACCGCGCGCCGCAGCGCGTGCAGCACGTCGGCGGGCAGGGTTTCCTGCCGTGTCACGACCTTCGGCCGGCCTTCGATCTGGCCGGCATGGTTGAGCGTGAAACCGGTCACGGCGAACAGCAGCATCCCGATCAGGCAGATCGCGGAACTGATCCAGTGCCACTGGTGCAGATGCTTGAGCCAGAACGCGCGGCGCTGCTGGCCGGAAGCTGGCTGGGTGTCGATCATGGAAACGGGGACTCGCAACTGCGGTGACAGCGGCGTCACAAGGAAAACGCAGGCTGGAGGATGATAATGGTTCTCAATTAGGAGAGCAACGCACCCTCTGCCGGGTGGTGTTACGGATCATTACGGCCGCCATGGCGCCGTTGGGGGTGGCGACTACAATGCTTTGACATCAGGCCTTCACGCCGCGGGGAGCTATGTTCGGAGACATGTTTCGCTTCGCCGAAGGCCCGGACGGATGGCCACGGATCTACGTCCAGACCGACAGCCTGCCCGTGGCGATCGTCATCGTCGCGGGCCTGTTGCTGAGCATCGCCCTGGCGAGCGTGCTTTGCTATGCGGTCACGCGCATCCTCCTGCTGTGGGTCGTGCGGCGGCTTGCACGCGGCGAACATCGCAAATGGCTGCGCGCGGCGGAGCGCCACAAGGTGTTCGACCGGCTTGCGCCGATCGTGCCCGCCTGGATCGTCTATCTGTCGGCGCCGCTGCTCACGGGCATCTCGTTTCCGATCATCTCGATGCTGGGGCGCCCGGTCGGCGTGATTGCCGCGTGCTTCATGGTCTATGCGGCACTGCGCGCGGGCTTTGCGCTTCTCGCCAGTATCGAGGATCGCTACAGCCACTTTCCGCATGCCAGCGAGCGGCCGATCAAGAGCTTCCTGCAGGTCGCGACCATTGTGCTGTATCTGATGGCGCTGATCGCCATCGTCTCGCTGCTGCTCGACCGATCGCCGACTTACTTCCTGACGGGCGTGAGCGCGATGACCGCGCTGCTGATCATCGTGTTTCGCGACTCGCTGCTCGGCTTTGTCGCGAGCATCCAGCTGGCGGCCTACGACATGCTGCGCATCGGCGACTGGATCGAGGTGCCCGGCTATGTCGCCGACGGCGTCGTCACCGATATCTCGCTCAACACGATCAAGGTGCAGAACTTCGACAATACGATCGTCACGCTGCCGAGCTATGTGCTGCTCAGCAACGGCGTCAAGAACTGGCGGGGGATGATGGACTCGGGTGCGCGCCGCGTGCGGCATGCGATTCCGTTCGATGCGGATAGCGTGCGCCTGTGCGACGACGCATTGCTCGGCGCGTTGCGCGCGAGCCCGGCGCTACGGTTGCCGCCCGCGCTGGACACGGCGGCGGTGCGCGATTCGCTCACCAATCTCGGCATGCTGCGCGCGTACATGATGGCCTACTTCCGCGAGCATCCAGCTATTCGCGCCGACATGCCGCTGGTGATCCGCCACGTGCAGTCGACGAGCCAGGGGCTGCCGCTCGAGGTCTTCCTGTTCGTCAACGTGACGGACTGGCAAACGTACGAACAGGTCCAGTCGGACCTGTTCGACCACGTCTATGGCGTACTCCCCTTGTTCGGCCTCCGCGTCTGGCAAAAACGCTAGGAGACCGCCTGAAGCTATTTTGCCGGGGAAGGTGTTGCCGCCGGCGGCGCGGGAATGGGCGCCACGCCGTCCGCCTTGATATACGTCACCGACGTCACGTAGTTCACGGCGGTATAACGCTCGGCCCCGTTGGCCCCGGTGCGCTCGCCCGGCGTCTGGTCGTTGTGATGGACCTCGGCCACATACGTGCCCTTCCACGGCATCTCGAACTTCACCGCGCCGTGCTCGTCCGTATTGGCTTCCTTCGCCCAGCCCGATTGCGTGACGAGCGCCACCTTGGTCTTCGGCAGCGGCTTGCCCTGGAAGAACAGCTTGAACGCACCGGTTTCGCCCGTGGGTACGAGGTCGAGCGGCAGCTTCGGCTGTTGTGCCGCGAAGTCGGTGACCCAGCGCGCGGCCGGGTAGTACCAGTTGGCCATGTCCTTGTCCGCGCGCTTGAACGCGTAGAGCGGATAGCTCGCGTCCTGCGCCACCACGGACTCGCCGGCGGTGGCGCTGAACGGCAGCACGAAACCGTTGGCGGTCTTCACACCCGCCGCGGTCTTTTCGCCTTTCGGCGAGAGCAGCGTCGCGCTCGGCGCCACGAACTTGTCGAGCAGGCCCGGCGAGGCCTCGCGCAGGTTGTCGCCGAACTCGCCGAAGCGAATCACCGCGCGCTGGTCGGCGGGTTCGATCCAGATCTGGTGCGCGTGCGCGGCGGAGGACAGGGCCATCAGTGCGAACGCGATGGCGGTCGTCTTGGTCATCAGCATTTCCTTATATCGGGGCAAACGAACAAACATCAGAAGTCGATCTGCGCGGACAACAGCAAGGTGCGAGGCGCCGCTACTGTCGCATAGGTGCCGCTCACGAGCCAGTAGTCCGAGTTGAACAGGTTCTCGACATTGGCGCGGAACACGACGGACTTGCCCATGACCTTGGTGCGATACCGCGCGCCGACGTCGTAGCGCGTCCACGACGGCATGCGCAGCGTATTGGCCGCGTTGAAGTACACGCCCGAGGTATTGATGATGCGGCCCGACAGGCTCAGCCCCGGCACCCACGGCATATCCCAGTCGACGCCGAAGTTGAAGGTGTGGTCGGGCACGCCGTTCGCGTCCTTGCCGTCGTTGACGCCCCCGGCGGTGCGCGAAAGCTTGGCGTCGTAGAACGTGGCGCTCGCCATCAGGCGCAGGCCCTGCACGACCTCGCCATACGCCGACAGTTCGATCCCGCGATTCTTCTGCTCGCCATCGAAGCTGTAGAGATTCGTGGCGGGATCGGTCACCGCGCTTGGGCGCTTGATCTGGAACGCGGCCAGGCTCGTCGTGATGCGGCCCCAGTCCACCTTGACGCCGGTTTCCATCTGGCGCGACTTGTACGGCGGGAACACCTGGCCCGCGTTGGCGGCCGTGGTCGGCGCCACACCGCCGCGCGTCAGGCCGGACGTGTAGTTACCGTACAGCGAGACGTACTGCAGCGGCTTGATCACGAAGCCGGCGAGCGGCGAGATCGCGCTGGCGTCGTAGCTCGAGGTCTGCGCGCCCGTCGTCGTGGAATAGTTCTCGAGCGAAACCTTCTGGTGGCGCAGGCCACCGGTCAGCTGGATGCGATCGTCGAGGAACGACAGCGTGTCGGTCACGGCCACGCTGGTCAGCACGGTATCCGACGCTTTCTGCGCATCGGTACGCGCGCCGATCACGGCCGGCAGCGGCGTCGGATTGTAGATGTTCGAGGCGACCGCGGACGATGGCGGGTTCGCGATATACGCATTGCCGAGTTCCTGGTCCAGCCGCGTGAAGGCCACGTTCAGCGTATGGCCCACGCCAAAGGTGGAGAACATCGCGCGCGCGCCGACTTCGGCCGTGCTCGTCTTGCTGTACGAATCGTAGTACGAGTTATTGACGCGGAAATTGCCGAGCGCGTCCACGGGACCCGACGGGAACGTCTGGTACGCGGTGCCTCCGCGATAGCCCCCTGCCGCGTAGACCATCAGGTTCGGCGAGATGTCGTACTCCAGGCGCGACATCACGGCCGAGTCATGCAGCCAGAGCTGCGTGCCCGGGAAGAAATTGCGGTGGCCCGAGGGAGCATCGGGAATCGACGTCACGCCCGCGGCAAAACCGACCTGCGGACGGAAGTTCTCGACGCCTTCGTGCTGCGTGTAGGCATCGAGCGACCAGCGCAGCTTGCGGCCGCGATAGTCGAGGCCGAGCGCGCCGAGGCCCAGCTCCTGGCGGCCGGCGTCAAGATTGCTCTGGCCGTTCCTGTACACGCCATTGACGCGTACGCCCCATTCCTTTTCCTCGCCGAACCGGCGGCCGACATCGGCCTGCACGCCGAGAATCGACTTGCTCTCGTAGGTCGTGGTCAGGCGCGTCAGCGGCTCGTCGCCGGCGCGCTTGGTGGTGATATTGATCGCCCCGCCGACGCTGCCGTTCGGGCCGATGCCGTTCATCAGCGTGCCCGGTCCCTTGAGCACTTCCACGCGTTCCATGATCGCGGCCGGCATGCGGCTCGACGACACCAGCCCGTAAAGGCCGTTGATGCCCACGTCGCCGCTCGCCACGGTATAGCCGCGGATCTGGAAGTCTTCACCGAAGCCGCCCGTCGAGGTCAGCGTGCGCACCGACGATTCGTTGATGACCACGTCGGCCAGCGTGCGGGCCTGCGTGTTCTCGATGGTCTCGGCCGTGTAGTTCATGGTGCTGAACGGCGTGTCCATGACATCGAGCGAACCGAGAATGCCGAGGCTGCCGCCGCGCGCCACCTGGCCGCCCGCATATTCGGGCTGCAGGCGCGTATCGGCCGATGCGGTCACGGTGACCGGCGGCAGCGTCCCACCGGCGCCGCTGCCGGTGTTGCCAGCAGGGCTGACGACCTGATAGCTGCCGTTCGATTGCTCGACCACGGTCAGGCCCGATCCCGCCAGCAGCGTGTCGAGACCGCCGCGCGCGGAGTAGCTGCCGTTCAGGCCTGCGCTCTGCCTGCCTGCGGCAATCTCGGGCTTGAACGACAGCATGATGCCGGCATCGCGGCCGAAACGGCTCAGCGTGTCCTCGAGCGTGCCCGCGGGAATCGCATAGGCGCGCGTGGCGGCGGCCTGTGCGTGGGCGGCAAACGGCATGACGGCGGCCGGCGCGACCACTGCACCGCCGAATACGATACGGCCCACCATGGACGTCAGCAATTTACGGCGAATGACACGATGAGACTGACGCTCGCGCGTCCGGACGTGACCCATGAGTGAAACCTTTCGATGGAAGAGAGTTGAAGTACCTGTCTTCCCTGACCCGCGAGCTTCCAAAAGAGATCAGCTTTTCTCGAAATTTTTTCCGGCGGGCGGTACGAGGCGAATCTCGTCGTCGCCCCAGAACCGGCTGACGACCTGCTGGCGCACGTTGAGGGTGGTCCCGAGCGTGTCGAGCACCTTGCTCACGTCGTCGAGCGGGAACGAGCCCGAGACGAGCACGTCCCGCAGCGCGGGATCGCACGAGAGCGGAGCGCGGCTGTAGCGGCCCAGCTCCGCGATGAAATCGTCGAGGCGCATGCTGCGGGCGACGATAAAGCCGTCCGCCCATGCCATGCCGGCCTTGCTGGCCGCGTCGGGCACCGTAATCGTCTGCGCGGTATAGCTGGCGCTGTAACCCGACTGCAGTACGAGTTTGCGCGCGGGATTGTCGCGCGGGCGGATCTCCACGGCCCCCTCGTAGACGGCCACGCCCGTGTCGTGCGCGTGATGGCGCATCACGTACTGCGTGCCAAGCGCGCGGGCCGTGCCGAAGGCGGTCTCGACGAGAAACGGCCGCGGCACCGCTTCGCGGTCCGGCGCGGTCGTGATCAGGATCTCGCCCGAGATCAGCCGCACGCGGCGCTCCGTGGCGCTGAAGAGAATATCCACCGCGCTCGAGGTGTTCAGCATCAGCGAGGTCCCATCGGACAGCATCAGCTTGCGACGCTCGCCGACGCCGGTGCGATAGTCCGCGGCCCACTGGCGCCAGCCCCGCTGCTCGCGGGCGCTCCATGTGGCACCACCGGCGATGGCCAGGATCGCCAGTGCCTTGATGGCATGGCGGCGGCCCGGCGACGCCTTCGGCATCAGCGCCGCGCGCGCGAGGCCCGCGGTGGCGGGGGTGGCCAGCGGCTGAAGCCGGCCCTGCACGGACTCGATGCGGCGCCACGCGCGCTCGTGGTCGGGATCGGCGGCCCGCCAGCGCTGCCACGCTTCCACGACCTCGGACGATACGGCGGCATCCTGCAACGCCACGAGCCACTCGAGCGCCTGCTCGGCAACGGCCGGCGGGATGGAGGCGGCATCGGCGGTCGCCTGATACCAGGACGACTGCGCGGGGTAAGAGTATGGCTTCATCGGAACGGCTTCATCGGCGTTTCATCCGACGAACGACAGATCGGCGAAGTAGCAGCGCTGCAGCGCCTTGACGATGTAACGCTTGACGGTGGGCACGGAGATGCCGAGCGTCTCCGCAACCTGCGCATGGGTCTGGCCATCGAGCTGCGACAGCAGGAACGCCTGGCGCACGATGGGCAGCAATCCGTCGAGCAGCCGGTCCAGTTCGACCAGCGTCTCCAGCAGCATCGCGCGCGTTTCCGGCGACAGGCCCACGTCCTGCGGGGCATGCGCCAGCGCCTCGAGGTAGGCCTGTTCGAGCTTCTCCCGGCGCCAGTGATTCGACATCAGGTTCCTGGCCACCGTCGTCAGGTAGGCGCGCGGCTCCTCGAGCTGAGCCGGCACGCGGTCGCTGTTGAGCAGCCGCACGAAGGTGTCCTGTGCCAGGTCCGCCGCATGTTCGGCGCTGCCGAGACGGCGTTGCAGCCAGCCCCTGAGCCACGAATGGTGGTCCACATACAGGGTGGCAACGTCGGGCGGGGCGACGGGGGACGGAAGGACGGAACCCGAGGTACTCATGGGGCGTAATGATAATCATTGTTACTGGTAAACATCCAGCATGTCGGCAAATCGATACAACCGATGTCGAGGGATTACAACGAATTCGGCATTTCCTGACTTTGACGTGGCCTCCGGGGCACGCTCAGGGTAATCACTGACTTTGCATACGAATGCAAGAACACTAATCTGCATACGTATGCACCACCCCTTACAGAGACACTCCCAGGAGACACCATGATTCGTTACCTCAAACGTGGACGTGACGTTCAGGCGCGTGCCGACGACGACACCGCGGTCCGCAATACCGTCGAAGGCATCATTCGCGACATCGAGACGCGCGGCGACGCCGCCGTGCGCGAATACAGCAAGAAGTTCGACAACTGGGAGCCCGAGGACTTCCGCCTGTCGCAGGCCTCGATCGAAAAGGCGATAAAGAGCCTGTCCGCGCGCGAGCTGGAAGACATCCGCTTTGCCCAGACCCAGGTGCGCAACTTCGCGCAGATCCAGCGCGACTCGATGCTGGACGTGGAAGTCGAGACCCGCCCCGGCGTGTTCCTCGGCCACCGCCACGTGCCGATGAACGCGGTCGGCTGCTATATCCCCGGTGGCAAGTACCCGCTGCTGGCTTCCGCGCACATGAGCGTGCTGACGGCCAAGGTCGCGGGCGTCAAGCGCGTGGTCGCCACGGCGCCGCCGTTCCACGGCGAGCCGCACCCGGCCATCGTCGCCGCCATGCATATGGCCGGCGCGGACGAGATCCTCGTGCTCGGCGGCGTGCAGGCCGTGGTCGCCATGGCCGTCGGCACCAACAGCATCGCGCCGGTCGACATGCTGGTCGGCCCGGGCAACATGTTCGTGGCGGAAGCCAAGCGCCAGCTGTTCGGGCGCGTCGGCATCGACCTGTTCGCGGGGCCGACCGAAACGCTGGTCATCGCCGACGACTCGGTGGACGGCGAGATGTGCGCGGTCGATCTGCTCGGTCAGGCCGAGCATGGACCGACTTCGCCCGCCGTGCTGCTGACGGACAGCGAAGCGCTGGCCCACGCGACCATGGCCGAAATCGAGCGCCAGCTCAAGATCCTCCCGACCGCCGAGATCGCTGCCAGGTCGTGGGCCGAGTTCGGCGAGGTCATCGTCTGCGACACCCGCGAAGAGATGCTGCAGAAGGCCGACGAACTCGCCTCCGAGCACGTGCAGGTCATGACGCGCGACCCGGACTGGTTCCTGAACAACATGACCAACTACGGCGCGCTGTTCCTCGGTCCGCGCACGAACGTCGCGTTCGGCGACAAGTGCATCGGCACCAACCACACGCTGCCCACGAACAAGGCCGCCCGTTACACCGGTGGCCTGTGGGTCGGCAAGTTCCTGAAGACCTGCACGTTCCAGCGCGTGACCACGGACGCGGCCAGCGCCGAAATCGGCGAGTACTGCTCGCGCCTGTGCCACATGGAAAACTTCGCCGGCCATGGCGAACAGGCCAACCTGCGCGTGCGCCGCTACGGCAACCGCCCGGACGTGCCCTGGTACGAGCCGGTGCCGGAGCTGCAGGGATGACAGCCGCGACGCCACTGCCCTCCGCATTGCCTTCGTTCGGCGGGTTTCGGCTCGACGGCAAGCGCGCGCTCGTCACGGGCGGGGGCCGCGGCCTCGGCCTGGCGGCGGGTGTGGCACTGGCGCAGGCCGGTGCCGCCGTCACGCTCGCGGCACGGTCCGGCGCGGAGCTCGAAGCGGCCTGCACGGCTATTCGCGAGCAGGGCGGCAGCGCCGATGCGCTCGTGCTGGACGTGACCGATGCCGCCGCGGTCCGGCGCGCGGTCGAGAGCCGGCCGCCGTACCAGATTCTCGTCAACAACGCGGGCATGAACCGGCCGAAGCTGCTGACCGAGACGCCCGACGAAGACATCGACGCGGTGTTCGCGCTGAACGTGAAAGCGACCTTCTACGTTGCGCGCGAGGTCGCCCGCAGCCTTCAGGCCGCCGGCCTGCCGGGCTCCATCATCAATGTGTCGTCGCAGATGGGGCATGTGGGCAGCCCGCGCCGGACGCTGTATTGCGCCAGCAAGCATGCAGTCGAAGGCATGAGCAAGGCGCTGGCCTGGGAACTCGGGCCCGCGGGCATTCGCGTCAACACGCTGTGCCCGACCTTTATCGAGACCGCGTTCACCGCGCCGATGTTCGAGGATCCGGCATTCCGCCGCTTTGTCGTCGACAAGATCGCGCTGGGCCGCGTCGGCACGATCGACGAGGTCATGGGCCCCGTGGTGTTCCTCGCGAGCGATGCGTCGAGCCTGATGACGGGCAGCGCGCTGATGCTCGACGGCGGGTGGACGGCGGCATGAAGGCAAAGGTCACCGCGCACGACGTGGCCCGGCTGGCGGAGGTGTCGCAATCCGCCGTCAGCCGCGCGTTCACGCCGGGCGCGAGCGTGGCCCCCGACACGCGCGAGCGGATCCATACCGCGGCGCGTCAGCTCGGCTATCGTCCCAATGCCATCGCGCGCAGCCTCATCACACGCCGCAGCCGGATCATCGGCCTCGTCATGAGCTACCTGGAGAACCAGTTCTATCCGGTGGTCATCGAGCGCCTGTGCCAGGCGCTGCAGCAGGACGGCTATCACGTGCTGCTGTTCATCAGCGAGACCGAGGACGCCGACAACGTCCTCAAGGACATCCTGCAGTACCAGGTCGATGGCATCGTGATGGCATCGACGACGCTGTCGTCGGCGCTCGCCAACGACTGCATCCATGCCGGCATTCCGGTC
Organism: Cupriavidus sp. OTU4054; assembly: GCF_038440175.1. Lineage (NCBI taxonomy): Bacteria > Pseudomonadati > Pseudomonadota > Betaproteobacteria > Burkholderiales > Burkholderiaceae > Cupriavidus > Cupriavidus sp. OTU4054. Next base: position 8,185 of record NZ_JASATF010000021.1, on the reverse strand, counting down.
GTGCTGTTCAACCGCGTGGCGCAGATCGGCACGCTGGGCGGCTACTCGACGAGTTCGGTCACGTCGCAGAACCGGGACGGCGGACGCCTCGTCGGCGAGTTGCTCGCCGGCAACGGCCATCGCCGCATCGCGTGGCTGGCCGGCGCCGAGAATGCCTCGACGAGCCGCGAACGCGAGGCCGGACTCTGCGACGCCCTCTCCGCGGCTGGCCTGCAACTGCATGCGCGCGGCGTGGGCCATTACGACTTTGCCGAAGCGCGGCGCGCCGTGCTCGCGATGTTTCGCGACCCCGCCAGCCGCCCCGACGCGCTGTTCTGCGCCAACGACCATATGGCCATCGCGGCGCTGGAAACCCTGCGGACCGAACTCGGCATGCGAGTCCCCCACGACGTATCGGTCGTCGGCTTCGACAACGTACCGCAGGCGGCGTGGCCGTCGTTCGACCTGACCACCGTGCAGCAGAACGTCGAGCAGATGGTCGATGCCACGCGCACGCTGCTGTTCCAGCAGATCGGCGGCGAGGTGATGGCGCGCAGCGTCGCCGTGCCATGCGTGCTGGTCGAGCGCGGCACCGTGCGCGCGAGCGGCGTGGCACGCCGGCCCATCCATAACGAGACACACGAGACACCCGAGACAACATGATCGACAAGCAAGACCTTCAAACACTTTGCGGCGGGCGCCCCGTGGCGATCGTCGGCGCGGGACTGGTCGGCGCGGGCTGGGCCATCGTCTTCGCGCGTGCCGGGCTGAACGTGAAGATGTTCGACGCCAATGCCGAGATCACGCGCAAAGCCGTGCCGCTCATCGAGACGCAACTCGAAGGCCTGCGCCGCCATGGGCTGATCGACGAGGATCCTGCCGTCGTGCTGGCACGCATTACGCCGGTCGCCACGCTGGCCGAGGCCGTCGACGGCGTCGCCTACGTACAGGAGTCCGTGCTCGAGCGCGTCGACGTCAAGCGCCAGCTGATGGAGGAACTCGATGCGCTGCTCGCGCCCGACGCCATCGTCGGCAGCTCCACATCCGGTATTCCGGGCTCGGCCTTTGCGCTGGGCCTTGCCATCTCGCCCCGCGTGCTGATCGTGCATCCGGTGAATCCGCCCTACCTCGTTCCCGTCGTGGAGCTCGTGCCGTCGCCGGAGACCTCCGCGCGCACCGCCACGTTCGCCGATGCGCTGATGCGCGCGGTCGGACAGACCGTGGTGCACGTGCGCAAGGAAGTGGAAGGGTTCGTGCTGAACCGCCTGCAGGCCGTGTTGCTGCGCGAGGCCTGGGCACTGGTGCAGGACGGCGTGGCCAGCTGCGAGGACGTCGACAAGACGATTCGCGACGGCCTCGGCTGGCGCTGGTCGTTCATGGGGCCGTTCGAGACGATCGATCTGAACGCACCCGGCGGCGTGGCGGATTACGCCGTGCGGCTGGGCCCGCTTTACCAGCGCATCGCGCGCGCGGGCAGCCATGAAGCGCCCTGGGATGCCGAGCTGATCGGCCACGTGGAATCGCAACGCCGCGAGCATCTGTCGCAGGCGGATCTGGAATCGCGCCGCGCATGGCGTGACGAACGACTGATGGAGTTCGCGGCGGCCCGGCGCGCGCAGGCGCCTCGACACTAATCACCGGGCACGTCAGGGCACACAGATGCCTGCCCCCCAAAGCAAAACAGGAGACATCCATATGAAACTGCCTCGCTATCCCCTCACCGTCCTCACCACAGCCCTCGCACTGGCCGTCTGCAGCCTGCCCGCCGCCCACGCGCAGAACGACTATCCGAACAAGCCGATCCGCCTGATCGTGCCGTTTGCCAATGCCGGCGTGACCGACACCAGTGCGCGCATCGTGGCGGAGAAACTCGGCCAGCAGCTGGGCCAGCAGATCGTCGTCGATAACAAGCCCGGCGCGGGCGGCAATATCGGCACGCAGATGGTGGCCAAGGCCGAGCCCGATGGCTATACGCTGCTGCTCGGCTATGACGGCACGCTCGTCATCAACCCCAACGTCTATGCGAAGGTGCCGTTCGATCCGGTGAAGGATTTCGCGCCGATCGGCAAGATCGGTGACGCGCTGCTGCTGATCGCGGCCAATCCGAAGCTCGGCGTCAAGAACATCGCGGACCTGCAGAAGTACGCCAGGACCCTGCCCGGCGGCGTGTCCTACGGGAGCGCCGGCAACGGCAGCACCACGCATCTGGCCGGCGAGATGTTCCACCAGCGCACCGGCATGGCCATGACGCACGTCCCCTACAAGGGCGGCGGCCAGGCCCTGCTCGACGTCGTGGGCGGCACGCTGCCCATCACGTTCGCGGCGGTGACGGGTGCCATGCCGTTCGTGAAGAGCGGTCAGGTGGAGGCGCTGGCCGTGACCTCGCGCGAGCGCGCGCCCTCGCTGCCGAACGTGCCCACGCTGATCGAAGCGGGCCTGAAGGACTTCGAGATCAATTCGTGGGTCGGTCTGCTGGCCCCGGCCAAGACGCCCCAGCCCGTGCTCGACAAGCTCAGCGCCGCGCTGCAAAAGGTGCTGAACGACCCCGCGATGCGGGAACGCCTCGCCTCGCTCGGCATCGTCGCCACGCCGGGCACGCCCGACGCCTATGGCAAGGAGATCGTGCGCGACCTCCAGAAGAACAAGGCGATCACCAAGGCCGCGCATATCAGTCTCGACTGACCTGTCACAACGAGCGCACCCCACATCATGACAACACTCTTCGACAAGATCTGGGCGGCCCATGCGGTTGCCCGCAATGGCGCCGGCGAGGACCTGATCTATATCGATCGGCACCTCGTGCAGGAAGTCTCGAGCCCGCAGGCCTTCGCGAGCATGGCCGAGTCCGGTCACGTGCTGCGTTCGTCGCCGCGCCATATCGCGGTGCAGGACCACAACGTGCCCACCACGGCCGATCGGCTGACGAACATCCCGAACGCGGAAAGCCGCGAGCAGATCGCGACCCTGCGCCGCAATACGCAGGCCACGGGCATGCGCCTGTACGACCTCGACCATCCGCTGCAGGGCATCGTCCACGTCATCGCGCCGGAACTCGGCTACGTGCTACCGGGCAGCACCGTGGTCTGCGGCGACTCGCACAGCGCCACGCTGGGCGCGATGGGCGCGGTGGCGTGGGGTATCGGCACCTCGGAGGTCGCGCACGTGATGAGCACGCAGAGCCTGTGGATGCGCAAGCCGCGCACCCTCGGCATCTCGATCTCGGGCGTGCTGCCGCGCGGCACCTATGCAAAGGATCTCGCGCTGGCCATCATTCACCATATCGGTACCAGCGGCGGCAACGGCTACGGCGTCGAGTACTTCGGTCCCACGGTGCAAGCGCTGTCGATGGAAGCGCGGATGACGCTCTGTAACATGACCATCGAAGCCGGCTCGCGCTTCGGACTGATCGCCCCGGACGCCACCACGATCGCGTATCTGCGCGACCGCGTGCAGGGCGCCGCGCGCGAGCATTTCGAGCAGGCCGCCAAAGTCTGGAGCACGTTGCGCACCGACGCCGCGTCGGATTTCGATCGGCGCGTCGAGTTCGACGCGGCCACCGTGGCGCCGCTCGTGACGTGGGGCACCACGCCGGCCGACAGCGCCGCATTCTCGGGTCGCGTGGGCGACGGCGCCACGCTGGACGAGGCCGCCGAGCGCAACCGCATCGAGGAGAACCTCGTCTATATGGGCCTCGAGATGGGACAGGCACTGTCGTCGGTGCCGATCGACGTGGCCTTTATCGGCTCCTGCACCAACGGCCGCCTCGAGGACCTGCGCGCCGCCGCGGAGGTCGTGCGCGGACGCCGCGTGGCATCCAGCGTGCGTGCGCTCGTGGTGCCTGGCTCGGGCAGCGTCAAGCGCGCGGCCGAGGCCGAAGGGCTCGCGCAGGTCTTCGTCGATGCAGGCTTCGAATGGCGCGAGTCCGGCTGCTCGATGTGCATCGGCATGAATGGCGACAGCCTTGCGCCGGGCGAGCGCTGCGCCTCCACCTCCAACCGCAATTTCGAGAACCGGCAGGGACAAGGCGGCCGCACGCATCTGATGAGCCCCGCCGCTGTCGCCGCCTCCGCGCTGCGGGGACACCTGACCGATCCCCGGGAGTACCTCGCATGAAAGCCGTGATCGCAGAAGTCCAGGGCCGCGCCGCGGTCATGCAGCGCGACGACATCGATACCGATGCCATCTTTCCGGGCCGCTTCCTGCGCCTCGTGCAACGCACGGGCATGGGCGCGCATCTATTCGCCGACTGGCTGGCCGAAGGGCGGCCCGAGGTCGCGTTCATGGCGGACGCCACGCCGCCGCGCATGGTCGTCGCGCTGCAGAACTTCGGCTGCGGCTCCTCGCGCGAGCACGCGGTGTGGGCGTTGTCCGACTATGGCATCAAGGCGGTCATCGCGCTCTCGTTCGGCGATATCTTTCGCAACAACTGCGTGAAGAACGGCGTGGTCGCGGCCATCGTGACGCCCGACGATCATGCACGCCTGTTGCGGGCCCTCGCCGCCGACAAGGATGCCCCGTTGCATCTGCGCGTGGCCGGGCGCACGCTGCAGTTGCCCGATGGCGGCACCATGCCGGTCGTCCTCGCCGACGGCCATGCGGAACAGCTGCTGTCCGCCGAGGACGAAGTCGACCGCACGCTGGCCCACGATGCGGCACTACGCGCCTACGAGGAACGCGTGCAGCGCGAACAGCCGTGGCTGGCCTCGATGGGCTGAGCCGCCTTACCTCATATCCACCTACAGGAGCCGCCATGGCCAATCCCATTCTTCGCCAGAAGCTCGCCGCGGGCGAGTTCATCACCATCCCGGGCGTGCAGGACATGATCGCCACCGTCATGACCAACAAGGTCGGGTTCGACATCATCTACGGTTCGGGTTACTGGCTCACCGCGTCGAGCCTCGGCCTGCCCGACGCCGGCATTGCCACCTATACGCAGATGGTCGATCGCATGCGCACGATCACGCGGACGTCGAAGGCGGCCCTGATCGCCGATGCGGACACGGGCTACGGCGGCCTGCTCAACGTGCACCACACGGTGCGCGGCTACGAAGAAGCCGGCGTCACCGCGATCCAGATCGAGGACCAGGAATTTCCGAAGAAATGCGGCCACACGCCGTTCAAGCGCTGTGTGCCGATCGAGGACATGGTCGAGAAGATCAAGGTCGCCTCGGAAGCGCGCCAGGACAAGGAGAATTTCCTGATCATCGCCCGTACCGACTCACGCGCGAGTCTCGGCGTGGATGACGCCATGCGTCGCATGGAGGCCTACGCGAAGGCGGGGGCCGACATCCTGTTCTTCGAAGCCCCGCAATCGGAGGAAGAAATGCGCCGCGCATGCGAAGCCTTCGACCTGCCGATGATGGCCAACATGGCCGATGGCGGCAAGACGCCGATCCTGCCGGCAAGCGTGCTGAAGGAGATCGGCTACTCGCTCGCCATCTTCCCCGCGATGACGAGCCTCGTGGCCGCCGCCGCCATCGAGAAATCGCTGCGCCATCTCAAGGAATCCGGCACGAGCCTCTCGCCGGACATTCCCATGGCCGACTTCAACGAGTTCTGCCGCCTGATCGGCTTCGAGGAAGTCTGGGATTTCGAGAAGCGCTGGGCGCGCTGACTGTCGCGACGCCCCGTCCCCATAACAACGATCCGGAGGAGACCTGAATGCCCATCATCAACACCACGTTCCGCGCCACGGCGCTCGCCCTCGCGGCGATGGCCGTCACCGCTTTCGCCCATGCACAGCCCGCATGGAAGCCCGACCGCCCCGTCACGATCGTCGTGCCCTACGTGCCCGGCGGCGGCACCGACGCCTCGGCGCGCGCGACGGCCAAGCTGCTCGGCGAGCAGTGGGGCCAGCCCGTGCTCGTCGTCAACCAGCCCGGCGCGGACGGCCTCATCGGCACGCGCAAAGTCACGGAGTCGAAGCCCGACGGCTACACGCTGCTGCTGCAGACGCCGGCCATCGTGCTGACCAAGCACGCGCCGTCGTTCACGGGCACCGATCCGCTCGCGAGCCTCGTGCCCGTGACCAATATCGCGCAGTCGCCCGGCGTGATCGTGGCCAACAGCAAATTCCCGGCTACGTCCCTGCCGGAGTTGATCAAGTACTGCAAGACGGCCACCACGCCGTGTTCGATGGGCACCGGCGAGAACGTCGCGAAGCTCTTCGGCCAGCAGCTGAAGGCGGAGGTGCTGCCGAACCTGATCGTCGTCAACTACAAGGGCACGGCGGCGATCATCACGGACATGATCGCCAACAACGTCAACTTCGCGGTGACGGGCGTGGCATCGGCCCTGCCGCACCAGAAGGCCGGCACGCTGAAGATCGTGGCCAACCAGGGTACGCATCGCTTTGCGGGCGCGCCCGATGTCCGCACGGTGATCGAGACCGGGATGCCGCAGTACGAGTACACGACGTGGTTCGGGCTGTTTGCGCCGAAGGGCACCCCGCCGGCGGTCACGCAGAGCATCTACGAGGCGGTACGCGAAGCCATGCGCCACCCGGAACTGCAGACCGCGATCACCGCCGCGGGCGCCGAACCGCTGGTGAACACCCCCGACGAGTTCGCGGCGCAGGTGCGCAAGGAAGATGCTCGCTTCACGGCACTGGCCAAGCGCTTTCCGCTGAACTAGTACCCCCGCTGGTCATATGGCCTTGCGAAAAAAACGCTTGTAATGAGATCGATTCGCATTTACTATGGCCTCACTGTCTGATTCACGCGGCGCACGACACCGGCAGACAGTGAAGAACTTCTGGGCAGTGCCACGCGGATCTCGTGCGACGCACTGCCCGTTACAGACTTTTGTGGGGACCGCTCCGTCACGCGGAGCGTTTGGCAGTAGCCAGCCATCGGAAGATCAGGAAAGCATCCAGACCCCGCTTTCTTGATCGCGTCATTCGGTGGCAAGCCAGGCCGCCTTTTTATTCCGCGCGCCGTGCAGGCACGGCGCACCGCCCGGGACGACCGCCATGGCGACCTCGTCCCGGGTGTCCTGTCAGCCTGAATATTCCGTCATGGGTTGCCGATGCCGGGCGAATCGAACCTTCGCCCCGCGGGAATGCGTTCGCGCCTGCCCGGGCGCGCGATTCCCGCCCATGGTCCGCCCTGACGCCTAACACGCGCTGCGGCGCGAATCGCTCCATGTCCCTGTCACCTGTGAGTACCGATCCCCGTCTCAAGCACGCCGGCCTCAAGGCCACCTCGCCCCGCATGCACGTGCTGGAGGCGTTTCGTACCAGCGACCGCCGCCATCTGAGCGCGGAAGACGTCTATCGCATCCTGCTGACGCAGGACGTCGATGCCGGCTTATCGACCGTGTACCGCGTGCTCAACCAGCTGGTGCAGGCCAATATCCTGCTGCGGCACACGTTCGAGGCCGATCACGCCGTCTTCGAGCTGAACGAAGGCGGCCACCACGATCACCTGATCTGCGTGAACTGCGGCCGGGTAGAAGAGTTTCGCGACGAGGGGATCGAGCGCCGGCAGCGCCAGGTCGCCGCGGACAACGAATTCGAGCTGCGCGAACATATGCTCGTGCTCTACGGCCTGTGCCCCGCCTGCCAGCCACGCACCACGGACGATTGAATCGTCGCGTGGCGACAACGTCTCTTACAGAATCGCGAGGGCTTGTTACAAGGGCGCTAGAACCGTAATACGCCACACCGGTAGAGTGGAGGTACAGCATCACACTACAGGTGAACCACAATGAACAAGCCGAACAAGCGTCCCCTGATCGCGTCCACCCTGACCATCGCGGCCCTGGGTCTGGCCGCGCTGACCGCCTCCACGTCCGCACTGGCCCGCGTCGATGTCGATGTGAATATCGGCGCACCGGCTCCGGTCTATGCCGCCCCGGCCCCCGTCTACGCGGCTCCGGCCTATGCGCCGCCCCCGGTCGTCGTTGCCCCGGCCCCGGTCGTCGTCGCGCCCGTCGTGATTGGCTGGCATAACGACCGCTACTGGGATGGCCGCCGCTGGTATTCGCGCAACGAGTACCGCGAGTGGCACGACCGCGGCCGTCATGGTGGCCCCGGCCCGCGTGGCTGGCATGACCCGCATGGCCACTACGCGGGGTACGACCACGACCACGGCCCGCATCATCACTGATCGCTGACCGCATCCGTCGCGCCCCGCGGCTATCAGGCGGTGCGCGCCTCGGGGGGGGGGGGGGGGGGGGGGGGGCGGGGCCCGAAAAAAGCAACCCC
>NZ_JASATF010000020.1:0-138747 GCF_038440175.1 Cupriavidus sp. OTU4054 | reverse complement strand
GGGCGTCGGCTATATCGACACCGCCATGGATTTCGTCTGGCCCAACCGCCATGTCGACACGCGGGCCGGCACCGTGGTCTTCGTCACGACCGACGGCCTGATCGACCAGATCGGCGGGCCGAAGGAAATCGCATTCGGCAAGCGGCGCGTGCGCGAGGCGCTGCGCGCGAGCCGCGAGCTGCCCACCGCGGCACTGAGCCAGGCCGTGCTCGACGCGCACCTCGCGTGGCAGGGCCATAACCGCCGCCGCGACGACCTCACCTATTTCTGCTTTCGCGTCCGCTAATCGGGACGCCCGCCAGAACACTCATCCATGTCCGCCACCACACCCTCCTCGATAGACAACGAATATGGGGCATTCTTCGCCGTGGCCCGGGAACGCAACGTGATCTTCTACTACGTCGGATATTTCTCGCAGAACATCATCGCCGCCATGTCGGACGCGGTGCGCCTGCAGCTCGCGGTGAGCGGGGTCGATGGCGGCACGCGCCGCAAGCTGTTTTCGTCGTTCGTCGAGATGGCGCAGAACATCGTGCATTATTCTTCCGATGCGCTCACGCCGTCCACGCAGGACGACGGCCAGCTCCGCCACGGTTCGGTCTGCATCAGCCGCGTGGACGACCGCTACCGGCTCATCTGCTCGAATCCCGTCGCTACCGCGCGGGTGGAGCAATTGCGTGCGACACTCGAGCCCCTGCGCACGATGACGCTCGACGAGATCAAGGCCGCCTATCGCGAGACACTGCGCGCGGAAGCGCCAGAGGGCAGCAAGGGCGCGGGTCTCGGACTCCTGACGATGGCCCGCGACGCCAGCGCCCCGCTCGAATACAACTTTCAGCCGATCGACGCGGACCCGGTCTCGACGATGTTCCAGCTCGTCGCCACGATCTGACGCCATCGGGAAGCATCAGCCATGGAAAATCTGTTCATTGCCGCCACGCAAGCCTCGCCGGAAGTCAACTTCGACTTCCAGAAGCACACGCTGTCGCTCAAGGGCGAGTCTTACCCCGAGAACGCCGCGGTGTTCTACGGCGAGGCGCTGACGCGCCTGCGCAAGTACCTGAGCCTGTGCGAGGACACCGACATCACGGTCAACGTCGCGCTCACCTATTTCAACAGTTCGAGCACGAAGATCCTGTTCAGCATCTTCGACGCGCTCGACGAAGCGTCCCAGCGCGGCAACCACGTGGCCGTCAACTGGTATCACGACGAGGACGACGACACGATCCTCGAGTTCGGCCAGGAGTTGCACGCGGACTTTCCGGGCATCGATTTCACCGATCACATCACGACGAACGGTTGAACGCGCTTTCACACGCCTCCATGGCCGAACCCGATCTGTTCGATACGGAGAACAGCGCCCTGGCGCACGCGCGCGGCATCTACCTCGATGCCGGCGCGAGCACGGCCACGTATCGCGCGACGCTCGGCGAGCTGATCGTCCATTACGAACGCCTGATGCGCGAGACGCGCCGCCTGATCCGGCGCAGCGACCGCGAGGAGCTAGAAATGAACCGGCTCAACACGCGGCTGCAGGAGCTCGCGCAGGAACTCGAACACCGCGCCACGCACGACCAGCTGACCGGCGTGCTGAACCGCGGCGCCGTGATCGAGCGCGCGGCCGCGGCGCTGGATCGCGGCCCGCTCGCGCTGATCGTGCTCGATATCGACCACTTCAAGCGGCTCAACGACACGTTCGGGCATCCCGTGGGCGATATCGTGATCTGCGAGGTCACGGCCTGCCTGCACGACGAGATGCCCGCGGGCGGCCTGCTGGGCCGCGTGGGCGGCGAGGAATTCGCCGCCCTGCTGCCGGACACCGGCTGCGACGACGCGATCGCACTGGCCGAACGCATGCGCGGCCGCATTGCCGGGCACCGGTTCCCGGCGCCGCTCACCGGCCCGGTGACAGCGAGCTTCGGCATCAGCTGCAATGCGCGCGGCACGAGCTTCGTCAGCGCCTATGCGCGCGCGGACGAGGCGCTCTACGACGCCAAGCGCGCCGGGCGCAACCGCGTGGTATGCGCGGACGGCCTCGTCAGCGGCGACTGACCGTTACCGCGGCCTCGGCTCCCGCAGCCGCATCGACTCCCGCTGCCGCATTGGCATCGCTGATCGCCCGCAGCAGCGCCAGCATCGTGCGGTTGACGGGCGTCGGCACCCCAAGGGCCTCGCCCGCCGCGACGATCGCGCCGGTCAGCGCGTCGACCTCGAGCGGCCGGCCACCGAGGCAGTCCGCATACATCGAGGTGCCGAACGTGGGCGACAGCGCAAGCACCGTGGCAAGCATGGCGCTCGCTTCGTCGTCGGGAAAGCGCGCCCCGCTCGCGCGCCCCACGGCCACCGCCTCATTGAGCACGTCCATGCATAGCGCGCGCACGTCGGCATGATGGAGCACGGCCATGCGCTGGCGCGTCAGCGCGGTCATCGGATTGGCCACCGCATTGAGCAGCAGCTTGCGCCATTGCAGCGTGACGAAATCCGCGTTCGGATGCGCATGCATGCGCGAGCCCTCGAACAGCCGCGACAACGCGCGGCCGCCTTCGTCGTCCGGCACCGACAGATGCCGGTCGCCCGCTTCGCCGAACCGCACGCGATCGCGCGCGAGCCGTTCCGCGTTGAAATAGACGACGGCAGGCACCACCGCTGCCTCTGCCGCATCGCGCGGGAGCGGCAGCCACGGCGCCACGCGCGCGACGTGGCCGATGCCGTTCTGCAGAACCGCCACGCGCGTTCCCGGCGCGCACAAGCGCGCGAGCCAAGGCGCCGCGGACGCGGTGTCCTGCGCCTTCGTGCACAGCAGGATCCAATCGACGGGCGTGGCCGCGGCGGGGTCCGTGAGCGTGGGCACGGGCACGCGCCGGGCGCCCTCCGCGGCCTCGAGTCCGATCTCGGTGATCGGCGCGCGCGCGCACAGCATCACGTCATGCCGCGCGCCCACGGCAAGGCATGCGGCCACGGACAGCCCCACGCCGCCGGCGCCGATCACGGCGACGCGCTGACGGGTGGAGGCACGGGATGTGGTGGGCGCGGTGAGTGCGGTGGGCGCGATGAGCGCGGTGGACGGGTCTGCGTGCATCGATGTCGTTCCGGGGCGAGCGCCCCGCTGCGCGAGAAACAAGCGGCCATTCTGGTGGCACACGCGCACACGGACAAGCCATGTTGCCCCACCTTGGCGCCCGCGACCGTGCCTTCCGCCAAAGCCTTCCGCAATTATTCAAACCGCCGCTGGCACGAAGCATGCTCTACACTGTGATTTCCGGTTACTGCCGTGCTGTCATTCTCTTCCGCTTCGTCGTTCTATTCGTCCCTGTCGCCCGCCATGCGAGACGCCTTCCGCAAAACCTCCAACGTGCTGCTCGATCCGAACCGGCGATATAGCCAGGCGCGCCTGTTCCACGCGATGCGCGTGGCCCTCGCCCTGCTCGTCTCGATCGCGCTCACCACGGGCATCCGCATTCCGCACGGCGAATGGGCGTCGATCACCGTGCTCGTCGTCATCGGCGGCCTGCAGCACCACGGCAATATCCGCCGGCGCGCGGCCGAGCGCGGCGTCGGCACGCTGCTGGGCGCGGTGATCGGTCTCGCGCTGATCGCGCAGCAGTCCTGGCTGCTCCATTCGCCACTGGTCACTTATGTACTGATGGCGCTGGTCTGCGGCTACTGCGCGTATCACGCGATCGGCAAGGGGGGCTATATCGCGCTGCTCACCGCCATCACGGTCGTCATTACCGCGGGCCATGGCGACCAGGATGTGTTCGACGCGCTGTGGCGGACCGTCGATGTGCTGATCGGCACCGCCGTTGCGCTCGTATTCTCGTTCGCGCTGCCTGCCTACGCGTCGTACTCGTGGCGCGTCAAGCTGGCCGCGCTATTGCGCGCGAGCGCCGCGGTGCATGCGCGCGTGCAGCGCGGGGACATCGATGCGGCCACGCTGCAGAAGGAGATGATGCAGCTGGGCATGCAGCTCGTGCAGCTGCGCAGCCTGATTCCGTCGGTGGCCAAGGAGACCGACGTTCCCGCGGCCCAGCTCGAGGAAATCCAGCACGCGGCGCGCGTGTGCATCAGTGCATTGGAATTGATGGCGGCGATCGAACCGAACGCCGATCACCCGCGTGAGGACGATCGCGGCATTCGCAGCGCGATGCTCGCGCTGGCGGATTCGCTGGAAAGCGGGAATGCGCCGGACGATATCGACATGGCACCGGCGGCGGCCGGATTGCCCGCGACGAACGGCAATGAAGGGTTGCCGGCGACGACCACGGGCTCGTTCGCTTTCCTGTCACGGCGTCTGCAGGCGGAACTCTCGCGCACGCGCAACGTGCTCGCGCAGATGAGTACGAAGTACGAGTTCCCTTATGCGAGCAACTGAGCAGGCCACCGAGCCAGCCACCAGGTAGCGGTGGAAGCTCAGTGAATCGAGGCGCCCGTCGCGGAGAAATTCGCGAGGAGCGTCGCGTGATAGGGCTCGATCGGCAGGCGTACGCCAAGCGCCGTAAAGAGCTCCAGCGCGCGTTCCAGGGTCGTCAGGACGCCGGGCATCCACAGACGCTGCAAACGAATCGGCGCCTCGCCGACCAGTTCCGCGAACTGATAGAGACCGTATTCCTGGATGGCCTTGAACAGGACCAGACCCACGAGATGAAGATCGCCGGTATCGAGCGCGATGACCGCCTGTGCGGCCCAGCGCTCTTCACGGATTGTGATGAGATCTGCCTCAGCAAAACGTTCACCGATATGATCCATCGCGAGAGAGGCAGGAAAGTTGGACAGGAGGCTCACTACGTTTCTCCAAAGCCAGATAGTCCAATTACGGCATTCTTGGCAAAAGCTGAAGGGTAGCACGCAGCCTCGCGCGTTCGATGCCCCCACATTCGAGGCCCACTTCAATCTGGCGTTCTCGTTGCGTTTCGACGCGTTTCCGTCGCGCTTTCGTGGTGTAAACGCAGCAGACATTCGCGCATGCAATCGCCTGGGTGCACACGTCTACACTTGCGTGTGAAGGCCCTTTCGATAGCGAACATCGGGGCGGCACGGGGGTGCGTAATGCGCAGTGAAGTGCGGCCCTGGTGGGGACGCGTCGAGGGATCGGGCGCGCATGGCGTGCCGGGTGCGGGCGAACCGCAGGCACCGCGGCAATGGCATAAGACTTGCTGTCTCGCGACGGACCTTCCCAGCGAGCCGGCAGTGCGCATCGAACAGTTCACCACCGAGTCCTATCCGATCCATCAGCGCGCGCAGGTCTGGCGGGAAGCGTTGCGTCCGCACCAGCTGCAGTCCGCCATCGCCTCGGAAGCCTCGCCGTTGCTGGCGCCACAGATATTCGGCCAGCTTACGGCGGCGCGCACGGGCCGGGGCGTGGGACTCGTGCGCATTGCCTCGTGTGCGCAGACGCTCGCGCACGCGGGTGGCGCCGCGGACCTCGATCGGGCCGACCGTGGCGGCGACGCGATCTGGCTCGCCCTGCACCAAACCGGGCGCGCCGCGCTCCACGATGGGGACCAGGCCGTCGCGCTGTCGCCGGGCGACATCGTCTACGGGCCCACGCATACGGCCGCGCGCCTCGTCTTCGATTCCGACTTTCGCCAGTTCCTCGTCTCCGTGCCCGCGGCGGCCCTGAAATCGCGCCTGCCCGACGCGCAGGCGCTGCTGACCGGCCATCTGTCGGGCCAGGCGGGCATGGGACGCCTGCTGGCTGGCACACTCGGCGCGCTGGCCGACGCGTTCGACACGCTCAGCGACGATGAAGTCTCCACCGTCGAATCGTCGCTGCTCGACTACGTGGCCACGAGTCTCGCCGACCGGCACGACAACGCCACCGCCGCCATCGGCAGCACGCAGGCCGCCACCTATCGCCGCGTCTGCCAGTTCATCGAAAGCGCGCTCAGCGACCCCGCCCTCTCGCTCGCCCTTGTCGCCGCGCACGAGAACATCTCCGAGCGGCTCGTGCAGAAGCTGTTCGAAGGCACGGGACAGACGTTCACCGGCTACGTGCGGCAGCGCCGCCTCGAACAATGCCGCGCCGATCTCGGCAGCCGCCAGTACGGGCACCTGTCCATCTCCGATATCTGCTTTCGGTGGGGCTTCAACGATGCGGCGCACTTCAGCCATGCGTTCCGCGACCGGTACAAGATGTCGCCACGGCAGTACCGGCAGCAGGCCAACGAGGCCAGCCAGCAGACGCTGCGCAAGCGCATCCGGCGCGGCTGGCCCTCGGGATACTTCGAGACACAGCCCGATGTGCCACTGGAAGCGCCGGCCGATGCGCGCGTCGCCACGGCGACATCGCCGCAAAGGGACGCTTCCGCCGCCATCGCCGAATCGCCGGCCGGCCGCCATCATCACCTGCCCGCCACGCCCGAGACCATCCACTGGGGCTACTTCAGCCAGACCATCCCGCCGGTGCTCACGATCGACTCGGGCGACATCGTCACCATCGAAACGCTCACACAGCATGCGTACGACGATTACGACCGCATGATCAAGGGGGACTCCGGGGCCGAGCGCGTGTTTCAGTGGACGCGCGAACACAAGGCCATCGACCGCCGCGGCGCGGGACCCACCGATGCGTCCATCTACGGGCGCGGCAGCGGCGAAGGCTTCGGCGTGCATATCTGCACGGGACCGATCTATGTGAAGGACGCCGAGCCCGGCGACGTGCTCGAGGTGCGCATTCTCGACCTCGCGCCGCGGCTCACGGCCAACGCGCGCTATGCGCAGCGCGCCTTCGGCAGCAACGCGGCCACCTGGTGGGGTTTTCATTACGACGACCTCATCGAAGCGCCGAGGCCGCGCGAGGTCATCACCATCTACGAGGTCAACTGCGAGCCCGGCCGCACGTGCGCGCACGCGGTCTACAACTTCCGCTGGACGCCGCAGCGCGATCCCAGCGGCACGCTGCATCCGACCATCGACTATCCCGGCGTGCCGATCGACCGCGCGTCGATCGTCGAGAACCACGGCGTGCTCGCCGGCATCGAGATTCCCGTGCGGCCGCACTTCGGCGTGATTGCGCTCGCGCCCGCGGAAACGGGCGTGGTGGATTCAATTCCGCCGTCCTACTTCGGCGGCAATCTCGACAACTGGCGCATCGCCAAGGGCGCCACCGTCTATCTGCGCGTGGGCGTCGATGGCGGCCTGCTATCCGTCGGCGACCCGCATGCCTCGCAAGGCGACAGCGAACTGTGCGGCACCGCGATCGAATGCTCGCTCACGGGCGTGTTCCAGATCGTCCTGCACAAGGCGCGGGACCTGACCACCGAGCCGTTCGCCGATATCGACTACCCGCTCGTGGAAACCGCCGACGAGTGGGTGCTGCACGGCTTCTCGCACGCCAACTATCTCAAGGATCTCGGCGATCAGGCACGCAGCCTCGTCTACGAGAACTCGTCGCTGGATCCCGCCATGCGCGATGCGTTCCGCAAGACGCGCCGCTTCCTGATGACCGCAATGGGCCTGACCGAGGACGAAGCGATCTCGCTGATGTCCGTGGCCGTCGACTTCGGCGTGACGCAGGTCGTCGACGGCAACTGGGGCGTGCATGCGGTGGTGCGCAAGGCGATGTTCCGGCAACGGCTGCGGGACAGGCAGCCGTCCGCATGACCGGGCTATCGGCCGAACTGCCGCCCAAACACCTCCTTGCGGATCGAGCCATGCACGCCCCAGTTCGCATCCACCACCTGCGTCACCCCGAAATCGGCCGCCACCGATAGCAGCGCAATGGCCTCGTCCTCGCTGAGCCTATGCACCTGCATCAGAAAGCGCCGCAGCTTGCGGAACGCATCGCGCATGGCCTGGTCCAGCGACGAGTGCTGCGCCACGGCGGTCTGCGCATCGGGGCCCAGCGCCGCCAGATAGTTCGGGAACGTGAAGCCGTACACCGACCACTGCTCGTCGGTCTCGAGCATCGGATGATCGAGCCCCTCGAGGATCGTGCCCTCCAGCTGGTTCTTCTTGTGCAGCACGAACTCGAAATCGCCGGTCAGCGACGTTTCGATCGCGGTGCCGCCGAGCTCGCTGTCGCCCTGCGCCGCATGCGGATCGCCCACCGAGAAGAACGCGCCGGCCACGGCCACCGGATAGTACATGCGCGCGCCCTTGCCGACGCGCCAGTCATCGATATTGCCGCCGGTATAACTCGGCGGAATCGAGCTCACGAAATCGGACTCCGAGGGCGCGAGGCCCATCGTGCCGAAGTGCAGCCGCGCGGGCACCTTCACATCGCGCAGGATGTTCTCGCGCTTGCGCACCAGGCTATGGTCGACGCGCACGCCCGGATAGTCGATCGTGGGATGCACCACGCCATCGGGATCGGTCTGCGGCGTCCAGATGTAGTTGTAGACCGCGCGCGCATAGGGCTCGCCCGACGTATCGAGTTCGAAGATCGTGATGACCTCGCGGGGCTTGGGCTCCTCGATCAGATCGCGGTAATGAAAGCCCCACGACGCGGCCGCGTTCGATCCGAAGCATCGCCCGGCAAAGCAGGCGCTGCAGCTGGGCCGCGGCCGCACGTCGAGGATGCGCACCTCGAGCACGTCGCCGGGCTCCGCGCCCTCGATCGCCACGGGTCCCGTCAGCAGATGCACGCCGACGCCCTCGCCTTCGCCGTACTGGAACGTGCCCGTGGTGGGCCCCGCGCCCCGGCGCGATATCGCCTTGTGCTCGCGCGTCCAGGCGAACACCGACTCCGCGCCGGGGTCGCCCGCGATCATGCGTTCATAGTCGTCGTTGGCATGGTGTGTGAGCGTTTCGATCGTGACGCGATCGCCCGATCGCACCGTCAGCGACGGGGCGACGGCCTTGCTGAAATAGCCCCAGTGCACGGTCTGCGGCGACACGCGAAGAGTATGCTGCTTCATGGTTCGATTTGAATGATATGGCTGGAAAGATTCAGGCGTCCGCGGTCATCACGCTCAGGAATCGCGCGGTCTGCGGATGCGACGGTTGCGTCAGCACCTGCCGCGCGGGTCCGCTCTCGATGATGCGGCCGTCGGCCAGGAACACCACGCGGTCCGCCACTTCCGCGGCAAAGCGCAGCTGGTGCGTCGAGATGATCATCGTGAGTCCGTCCTCGCGCGCGAGCGTGCGGATGACGTCGAGCACCTCGTTGACGCGTTCCGGATCCAGCGCGGACGTCGGCTCGTCGAGCAGCAGCACGCGCGGATGGGGCGCCAGCGCGCGCGCGATGGCCACGCGCTGCTGCTGGCCGCCCGACATATGCCGCGGCAGCGCGTCGGCGCGGTGCGACAGCCCCACGCGTTCGAGCAGGCCCAGCGCGCGCGCGTCGGCCGCTTCGTCGGACCATCCATGCACCCACCGCAGCGGTCCCGCGATGTTCTCGCGCGCGGTCAGATGCGCGAACAGGTTGAATTGCTGGAACACCATGCCCACGCCAAGGCTCGCGCGCTCGCGCGCCAGATCGGCGGGCCGCATCAGTTGCCCGTCGGGCCGGTAACCGAGGCGCTTGCCGTGCACGTGGATATGGCCGCCATCCCATCCTTCCAGATGGTTGATACAGCGCAGCAGCGTGCTCTTGCCCGATCCGCTGGGCCCGAGCAACGCCACCACCTCGCCTTCGCCGATGGTCAGGCTCAGGTCGGTCAGCACGGCCTGCGCGCCGTAGGCTTTCGTGACGCCGTTGACGCGCACCGCCACGGGCGCCTGCGCCAGACGCTGCGCGCGGGCCGCCACGGCTGCCGCGGCGTCCGGCAGCCCGTCCGCCCTCGCGATGACGGCCTCTGCCGACGCCTGTGCGGGCATCACGGGCGGCTGTACGGCCACCACGCTCTGGGCCCTCACCCATGGCAGCCACCGCGCGATGCCGGTCCGCGTGCCATGCTTCTCCAGATCGAACCGCGATTCGAGCGCCACCTGCACGAGCCCGACCGCGCCCGTCAGCACGAGGTACATGACACCCGACGCAAAGAAGATCGAGAAGAAATCGAACGTCGATGACGCCAGCTGCGTGCTGCGCAGCGTGAGTTCCTGCACCGCGATCACCGAGGCCAGCGACGAGTTCTTGAGCGTGCTCACGGCCTCGTTGCCCATCGCCGGGATCATCGCGCGCAGCGCCTGCGGCGCGACGATCCGGCGCATCAGCACGGACGGTGTCATGCCGAGCGCCTGCCCGGCCGACAGCTGCCCGCGATCCACGCCGAGCACGCCGGCCCGGAACATCTCCGCGATGAACGTCGCCTCGTTGAACGCCAGCGCCACGCCCGCCGCCAGCAGACCCGGCAGCTTGATGCCCACATGCGGCAGCGCGTCGTAGACGAATACCATCTGCAGGATCAGCGGCGTGCCGCGAAAGATCACCGCGTAGCCGCGCGCGAACGTCGCCAGCGGACGAAAGCGGCTCAGCTGCATCGCCGCGAGTACGAGCCCGATCAGCGTGCCGCCCACCAGGCCGATCGCCGTCGCGCCGAGCGTGAACTCGGCACCGGCCAGCAGGTACGGCAGCGTCAGGTAATGGAAGAACAGTTCCATCGCGGGCGCGTCGTTACTTGGCCGCGCTGTTGGCGAGCACGAGGCGCGGCGCCTCGAGATTCTCCTCGGGCAGGTTGTTCTTCTTGAGCATCGCGGTCTGCACGCCGGATTTCTGCAGCACCACCAGCGCGGCCATCATCGCCTCGCGGAAATCGGTCTTGTTCTTCGGCACGGCGATGCCCACCGAGTACGGAATCGTCACGGCGATCGCCTTCTCGAGCTTGTCCGGATACGCCTTGACCGCGCCATCCACCGTGTTCACGTCGTTGATATACGTGTCCGCACGGCCTGCGAGAATCGCCTGGATGCAGCTCTGGTTGTTGTCGTACAGCTGCACCTGCGGCTCGGGCTTGCCCTGCGCCTTGCATTGCGCGGCCAGCGCCTGGATCAGCGGCACCTCGACGTAACCGGTGTTCTCGGCCGCCACCGTGCCGCACAACGATGCGTTGATACCCGTGATCTTCTTCGGATTGCCCTTGGCCACGAGCACGCCGTCGAACACCTTCGAGTACGTGATGAAGTCCGCCGCCTTCGCGCGCTCTTCGGTCGCGTAGATATCGGAGATGACGAAGTCCGCCTGGCCCGCCTGCAGCGTGGTCAGCAGCGCCGCGAACGTCACCGGCTTGTACGTGACCTTGAAGCCGAGGCAGGCGCCGAGCGTTTCGCCGAGGTCGATATCGAAGCCGATATAGCGGCTCGGGTCTTTCGGATCGATCGTTTCGTAGCCGGGCGTATGCGGATTGATGGCGTTGACCAGCGTCTTGCCCTTGAACTGCGGGTACCTGGCCTGCAGCGCTGCGCATTCGGCCGCGGGCGGCGTGAATGCCTCGGCATGGACCGGCGCGCTGGACAGGGTCAGCATGCCGCCGGTACCGATCGCGCACGCAAGCATGAGGGTGCGACGGATGCCGCGGTGGATGCCGCAACGGAAGGCGGCGAACAGGCTCTTCATGGCTCAGGACTCCCTTGTTGCGGCCCCGGCGAACACCGTTGTCCGCCCCGGCTACCGCTTTCCGGAGTCTAAAAAACCCGTCGCCAGGAGACTTGTCTGGAGGCGCACGAGTTCTTGTCCGCACCGCCCGCCATTACCCGATCCATTTCTGACAGTTTTGTAATGTTCGATTATGACAAAGCTGTAATGTTAATACCCTTCGCTACATTGCCAAAATGTAATGAAAAAACCTCCCGCAGGCGTACGCGTTTCATTTATAAAGGAGAAACGTGCCGTGGACTGGTGTCACATCGCACGACTCAGCCCGCAGGCCGGCCCGCGGGCATTTTTTTTGCCAATTTATTCCGTAACGGCGTGAACGGATAATATCCATTTAATCGCGGAATAATCCCCTCATTTGGTGAAAACCCTGCCACGGCTTTATCTTGCTCTTCGCTGGTATATCACATACTGTGTAGCCGTTCCCCACGCATTTTGTTAATGCTGCACCCGCGAGAAGGCAACAGCCACCCAATGGAGTGGCCAGGACACCGTTTTGCCTGCAATGCGAGAGGGATCGGCAATTCCTATGCACCCACATAAAAGGCGTTTGCCGCGATTTACTTCGCGTGCGAATTCCCGATTGATTTCGATTGGTTTTCGATCGTCTTCCGATTGATGCCGATTAATCAACGGTTATCGCCATCAATATAGGAGACATCGAGACATGAATAACGCATCGGCAACGCTCTCCCCCAACCAGCCAACGGACAACAAGCGGTGGCTCCAGCTGATCGCGGGCGTGGTCTGCATGGTGGCCACGGCCAACATTCAGTACGCCTGGACGCTGTTCGTCCCGGAAATCGAGGAAACCTACGGCTGGCCTCGCGCGCAGATCCAGGTCGCCTTCACGCTGTTCGTACTCGTGCAGACGTGGCTGGCACCGATCGAGGGCTACTTTATCGACAAGTTCGGGCCACGGCTGATGGTCGCGTTCGGCGCCATCATGATCGGCACGGCATGGGTCATCAACGCGCAGGCCACCACGCTCATGGGCTTCTATGTCGGCGCGGCCGTCGGCGGTATCGGCGTGGGCTCGATCTACGCCACCTGTATCAACAACGCGCTCAAATGGTTCCCGGACCGGCGCGGTCTCGCGGTCGGCCTCACGGCGGGCGGCTACGGCGCAGGCTCCGCGGCGACGATCCTGCCCATCGCGTCGATGATCGAATCGGCCGGCTACCAGGAAACCTTCCTGTTCTTCGGGCTGCTGCAGGGCTCCATCGCGTTCGTCGCGGCCTGGTTCCTGCGTGCACCGAAGGCTACCGAGGTCCGCGCATCGAGCAAGCTGGCACAGGCCACGCGCGACTACACGCTCAAGGAGGCCATGAGCACCAAGCTGTTCTGGCTGATGCTCGTCATGTTCGTGCTCGTGGTCACGGGCGGCATGATGGCCGTGGCGCAGCTCGGCGTCATCGCGAAGGACCTCGGCGTCAAGGAGTTCCAGGTCGACCTGCACTTCTTCGTGATGGCCGCGCTGCCGCTCGCGCTGATGCTGGACCGCATCATGAACGGTATCTCGCGTCCGCTGTTCGGCTGGATCTCGGACAACATCGGCCGAGAGAAAACGATGGTCATCGCGTTCACGCTCGAAGGCTTCGGCATCATCGCGCTTGGCTACTGGGGCAGCAATCCGTACGCGTTCCTGATCCTGTCCGGCGTCGTGTTCCTGGCGTGGGGCGAGGTGTACTCGCTGTTCTCCGCGCTGGCCGGCGATGCATTCGGCACCAAGCACATCGGCAAGATCTACGGCGTGCTCTACACGGCGAAGGGCATCGGCGCACTGTTCGTGCCGATCGGCAACCTGATGATGGAAGCCACGGGCACGTGGTCGACGGTGCTCTACACCGTCGCCGCGATGGACCTGACCGCGGCCTTCCTCGCCTTCACGGTACTGAGACCGGTGCTGGCCAGCCACGTGGCATCGTCGAAACGGCTGTTCGCCTCGGAGGCGGCCACCACATCGGCGGGGGCACGCGTGGGCGCCTGATACTGCAGGCGGCAATCCAGACAAAAAGCGGGCTTCGCGAAAAGCCCGCTTTTTTTATGTCCGGCACGCTTTACGGCCAATGCGTCCCACACGCGACAACGAACCGCCTCGGCAGACACTACAGTGAAACATCGTGCGGGCGGGACGCCGGTACGGAACTCCGGCGCGCCCCCGCGCGTCGACACTTCCAGACCGCCTTTGCCGCACACCGTCGATTGCCAGTCATCAAGGAGCCAGCATGCCCGCCACCCTCGCAGCCGATCTCATCACCGCCGTCCTCGCCAATGCCGGTGTACAGCGCATCTATGGCGTCGTCGGCGACAGCCTCAACGGCATTACGGAATCGCTGCGCAAACGCGAGGACATCGACTGGATCCACACGCGCCATGAAGAAGCGGCCGCATTTGCCGCGGGCGCCGAGGCGCATCTGACCGGCGACCTCGCCGTGTGCGCGGGCAGTTGCGGGCCGGGCAACCTGCATCTGATCAACGGCCTGTTCGATTGCCATCGATCGCGGGTGCCGGTGCTGGCGATCGCCGCGCATATCCCGAGTGCCGAGATCGGCCGCAACTATTTTCAGGAGACGCATCCGGAGAACCTGTTCCGCGAATGCAGTCACTACTGCGAGCTCGTCACGAGCGTCGATCAGTTGCCCGGTGTGCTGGAGACGGCCATCCGCACGGCCGTCGGCAAGCGTGGCGTCGCGGTCGTCGTGATTCCCGGCGACGTGGCGCTGCGGCAGGTGTCCGCAGGCATGTCCGCGCCGGCCGCACTGATCCCGAAAGAGCCGGTGGTCGTACCCGACCAGGCGTCGCTGACCACGCTGGCGCAGATGCTCGCGGACAGCGGCAAGGTCACGATGCTGTGCGGGCGAGGCTGCGCGGGCAGCCACGATCAGGTCGTGCGTCTTGCCGAAACGCTGAAGGCGCCCATCGTGCATGCGCTGGGGGGCAAGGAATATATCGAGTACGACAATCCGTACGATGTCGGCATGACCGGGTTGATCGGCTTCAGCTCGGGCTATCACGCGATGGAGAACTGCGACACGCTGCTGATGCTCGGGACCGATTTCCCGTATCGGCAGTTCTATCCGTCGCATGCGAGGGTCATCCAGATCGATGTCCGCGCGGAGAATCTGGGCCGGCGCACGCGACTCGATCTCGGCCTCGTCGGCGATGTCGGCGCCACGCTCGATGCGCTGCAACCGTTGCTGACCGCGAAGACCGACACCACATACCTCGATGCGTGCGTGCGCCACTATCGCAGCGCGCGCAAGGAGCTCGACGACCTGGCCAGCGGCGACAGCGGCCGCAAGCCGATCCACCCGCAGCATGTCGCGCGGCTACTGAGCGAGAAGGCGTCGGAAGATGCCGTCTTCACGTTCGACGTCGGCACCCCGACGATCTGGGCGGCCCGCTATCTGCGCATGAACGGCAAGCGCCGGCTGATCGGCTCGCTCGCGCACGGCTCGATGGCCAACGCCCTGCCGCAGGCCATCGGCGCGCAATCGGCCTATCCCGGCCGCCAGATCATCAGCATGTCCGGCGACGGCGGCTTTGCGATGATGATGGGCGACTTCCTCACGCTCACGCAGCAGAAGCTGCCCGTGAAGGTCGTGATCTTCAACAACAGCGTGCTGGGTTTCGTCGCATTGGAAATGAAAGCCGCGGGCCTGCTGGAGACCGGCACCGCCCTCGACAATCCAGACTTCGGTGCCATGGCCCGCGCCATCGGCATCTGGGGCCAGCGCGTGGAAGACCCGCGCGACCTCCCGGCCGCCATTGACGCGATGCTGCAACACGACGGCCCCGCCCTGCTCGACGTGGTCACGAACACGCAGGAACTGGCGATGCCGCCCGCACTGAAGGCCGAACAGGTCAAGGGCTTCAGCCTGTGGGCCCTGAAGGCCGTCATGAACGGCCGCGCGGACGAACTGGTGGAATTGGCGAAGACGAATCTGCTGCGGTAGTACCTGCCGGGCCGTTGTCGGAAGACTCGCTCGAAAAATGGCCGCATTCCGATAGCCGCATAGTGCGGCCACGATCATCATCGGGCTTCCGACATTCCAAAGGCGCCCACCGATGGCCACGCGAGAAATCGAAGTCTTTCAGGTCTTCTACGACGGCCCCGTGCCCGCACGCCGCCACGCCAACACCATCGTTCTCGTGCCGGCCCTGGTGGCCGTCACCGACTTGTTCACGGCGGTGATGTCAGCGGTCCACGGCAATACGAAGCGGTTACGCGTGGAGGTCCACAGGGGCGTAAAGCCGGGATACTTCGGCGTCAGGTTTCTGCAAGTGGAAGACGAAACGCGGAAGACGTCGTTTGGCACGCGCGCGAGCAGCGAAGTAGCAACCGTCAGCGTCCTGCTTCTGCTCGCCGCGCCGATGTGCGGACTGATCTGGTTCCTGCGACATCTGCGCGGCCTGCCTCCCAACGAGGTCGCCGCCGCCAGACGACGGCTCGCAAATCGCGCCATCGACAAACCCTTCGAAGGGGTAGACCCCCGCACGCTGGCCATGTGGCGCTGCCCCAAGGTCCGCAAAAGCCTCGCCGCCGCACTCGCCCCATTGCGCAGGGGCGGCTACACAAGCTTCAACCTCATCCGCGACAGAAACGTCTGGCTCCAGATCAACGCCGACGAAGTCGACACGTTCGCCGCAACGAACAGGTCCAGAAAACCAAGATCGACATCCAAGACGAAGCAGGACCCTCCGGCATAAGAAAGGCGCCGGGCATCCAGAAACGACAATGCCCGCTTGCGCGGGCATTTGAAAATCCTGGCGGAGAGAGGGGCATGCATAATCCGCTTCTATCAAGGCTTTCCGGCCAGCTTCTCCCCGCATATAAAATGTACCCCACTAACTACCCCATTGTTCTCAGACAGCGGCCCTAGACCCTCTTGACCGCCGACTTCCGGGAAGATAAAAGCCACCACCAAGGCGGCCGTCGTGGTCGCCACAGGACGGGAGGGTCGAATGATTCGTGTACCTATCGCCAGCGCGATCGGCGTATTGGTCCTCGGCGGATGTGTCACGTGGGGGCAATTCGATGATGGGCTCAACAGCCTCGTCGGCCGACCGCTTGATGATGCTATCAACGTACTGGGCATGCCGGCGGGCGAGCGCACTGTCGCCGGCCGGCGGTATATTGAGTGGGGTAGCACCACGGCTGGCTTCATCGCGGTCACCAGCCCATCGACCACGTATGGCACGATGAACACCGCCGGTAGCCACGGCAACTATTCTGCCTCAACGATCAGCACCTCCTATGTGCCAGTGGACTACAACTGCAAGGTCACGCTGCAGATCGACGCCGCCGAGCGCATCAGGGACGGCCAGTACGAGGGCAACCTCGGGGGATGCGAATCTTACATCCAGGCGCTCAATCGCTTTCGAAAAACCCTCGCCAACTAGAACATGAATCGTCCACCAATCCTTGTCGATCCTCTGTCTGTCGGATCGGTCCTGCTACGTCCAATGTTCAATGACCAGCGGCTGGCCGCAGCTACGGGCTTCATCGTGCAGGGGGTTTCAGGGCAGCTTCTCATAACGAACAGGCATGTCGTCACAGGACGCGACAACCAAACTGGCCAACCACTCGACGAAAAGAACGCAGCCATCCCCAATCGCATCGCGATCAATCATGTCTCAGCGGCCGATCCCGTAGCCTGGACGGAGACGATCGAAGAGCTGTATCAAGGCGAAGACGGCAGCGAGCCAAGATGGATTGAGCACCCGCAGTGGAAGAGTCGAGCCGACGTCGTCGCACTTCCACTGAAGGCCGACGGTGTAAAGAACGTGGCGCCCTATGACATAGGTACGATGAACGCCGACATCCATCTAGGCCCGACTGCAGGAGTTAGCGTAATCGGCTTTCCTTTCGGCAAAACGGCTTCAGACAATCTCGCCATTTGGTCCACCGGTTTTATGGCATCAGAGCACGGAGCGAACTACGAGAATCTCCCTGTGTTTCTGGTGAGCTGCCATACGAGATCGGGACAATCCGGTTCACCCGTGGTCGCGTATCGCGCTGGAAGCTATCTAGACAGCAGAGGTTCGTGGACGATCGGAGAGAGCCGCATTGTCCGATTTCTCGGCGTCTATAGCGGACGCATCCATCGCGACTCTGACATCGGCATGGTCTGGAAGCGGGAGGTCGTTCACGACATCATTACCGCGGCGGGATATCGAAACCCGAGGCCTATCGCCCTAGGCGGATCGCTTACATACAACACGGGCAATTTGCCTCTCATCACGGGCTATTCCGAGTTCATGCCTAAAGCGCCGAAGTGACCTACGAATCTGCTTCATCAGAATCGAATTGAAGCGCGCGCGGCGCGGCGAGATACTGTCCCCACCCTGTCGTCTTCGGCGTCGCGTCACGGTGAAGTGTGCGCGGCGCCCTCTTTTTTCGACTGCCGGCGCCCACTCCGCTTTCAGCTGCACGGGTTCTGCCGGCGACGTTGTTGGCAAAAATGCCGCCCCTCGTATTCCTCGTCAGCACATTCCAGAGCACTTCTTATGCGCCGCGCTACACTTCCACGATGATCAATTCCTCAGGAGGCATCGAAGCGTGGGGCACGAAAACGATAAGCAGGGGAAGCTTGAAACCATTGTGGCACAGCGAATTGGCCTCTATGCGAGTGCTGACTCCTGGGCGCTGGAGGCACTGAAGCATGTCGCCTTGGTTGGTAGTGGCGGCATTGCAGCGACCTTCGCCCTTAGGGCGGCAGCCGAACAAGCAGGTATCGACAAAGCGGCTACCGTAGGCCCAGCATTCGCATTCGCCGCGGGTATTGTTTTGGCCACGTTGGCTATGGCTGCGGGCTACAAGCAGCGGACGATGACAATGGAAATCTATCTCGAAGCTGAAGGACTCCTCCAAGACGATCACGCGGACGCTAGCACATACCTTTCGCTCCATCAGAAAGTTTCCGTGCTAGCTCCACTAGTTGACATACTAGGCTGGTCTGGATTTGCTGCAGACATCCTCGGCGGGCTGCTACTGTTCAAAGCCTTATAGACTTGGCCAATGCCTCCACAATCTTGAGTTGTCCCGCCGCCACTCACCGTGTGCGGCTAGTCCCTGCGGTTTCGCCCGACGGCTTCCATCCACATTGGCGCTCCCCCGCCACGTTGTTAGCTAGGATGCCGTCCGCCGTGCCTTTCGTCAGCACGTCCGCCTTGCTGATATAGACCGGCTTGAAGGTCTGACAGCCGGTATCGATCACGCGCGTATTGGTGATGAGCCGAGGTTCCGGCTCAGTCGCGGGACCAGTCGCTGCGCAGGCGGTCAGCAGATTCGCCAGCAGCGCCGACAGCAATCTCGTTCTCGACATTCGTTCGCTCCTTGACGGCGTTGACCTCCGCTCGCGCGGCCGTTGCATCCGCCTCCGCTTCGGTTCTCTCGATCTGCGCGACCTTGGCGCCGGCCTCTGCGACCTTCTGCCCGGCCTGCGCCTCTGTGGTCTGAGCCTGCTTGTGGCGCGCCCAGCCGACCAGCAGGCCGCCGAGCGCGACGAGGCCGCCAAGCAGCGCGGGCCACGCCTTTGCGAGAATGGCGAGTAGCGCAGTCATGACAGCCGGCCTCCTGCCTTGCGGTATTCATCAATCAGCAGATCAAGCGCGTGCTCACGCTGCCCATACCCGGCACCCGGCAGGCTTGCCCATTCCTTTCGACACTTCTCCACCGCAGCGGCGATCCGGCCGGCTCGAATGTCTTCGAGCGCGCCGCGGCGCCTGATCAGGTAGATGGCCACGACGTCCTGCGACAGCGGGCTGAAGTCCAACACCTTACAGGCACGGCTCGCCCAGTCCCATGTGTCGGTACGGATAACGTTCGGGATGGCGGCCATGATCTGGTAGCGGCCTGCGGCGTCAGACCATCCCCAGCGTGTCTTGACCGCAATACGCGGGTGCTCGTGGTAGCCATCAAACAAGGCCCCGCCCACGTTCACGTTGTAGCCGTCGTCACTGTTGGCACGAGTGGCCGTGTCTTCGCTGTA
Source organism: Cupriavidus sp. OTU4054 (assembly GCF_038440175.1). Classification (NCBI taxonomy): domain Bacteria; kingdom Pseudomonadati; phylum Pseudomonadota; class Betaproteobacteria; order Burkholderiales; family Burkholderiaceae; genus Cupriavidus; species Cupriavidus sp. OTU4054. Next base: position 119,274 of record NZ_JASATF010000020.1, on the reverse strand, counting down.
GCCGATCAGGTCGAGGAACGCGCAGACGTTCTGGCCACCGGCGGCGTCAGGGCTGATTCGCGGCATCGTCGCCCTCCTTCTTCCGGAACAGCCGACGGAAAGCGTCGATGACCGCCGCCTGGCTGATGATCCTGGCCGCAACCGCGAGCGCCGCGCCGACGATCGGTACCCACTGCGCGCCATGCTTCGGGAACAGCGCAAGCAGGCCAGGCGCGAAGTTCGGCCACTGGTCCGCGATCGCAGGCACTGCGGCGAGCACGACGATGCCGATGACGCCGATCTTTGGCGACCACCATTTCTTGATCTCGGCCCATGGGGCCACAAGGAATCGTCTCATCGCGTCCACCGTTTTATTTCAGGACGCTGCCCTGCGGCGTTGTCGAGCAGGTAGTCTCGGATCTTCTCGACGTTCTGCCCGATGGCGTTGAGCTTCTCGGTGGTTTCCTGTCGCTGCTGTCGAAGGTTTTCCTCGATGCGCGCGAAGTGCGCCGCGTGGTCGATGTCCTTCAACTCGAGCGCCTGCACCCGCCCGACGAGGCTGAACCAAACCGCAGCCGTAGCGCCGGCCGCGGCAATGGCGCTGATTGCTGCGCCCACCAGCCATTGCAGGCTGATCGTCGCGTCGAACCATTTGCGCGGCCCTTCCTGTGGTGCTGCCATTTCAGTCCCCCGGTGAAGTCGAACCGCTAACGCAACCGACGCGCGCGGATGAAACAGTTCGCCGTCAGCGTGCCGCCCGAAAAATTGGCGAACGCCACGAGATAGATCGTCGTGGTGGAAGCGAGCGAGTACCGCCGCACTGGTGCGATCTGCGATTGCAGGCTGCCGGCCGCCGCCGTGTAGGTGTTGATGGTGCGGAACGGTACCGCCGCGCCGGTCGCGCTGACATCGTTGATGCCAGTCACAGCCACCGTTGTCGTGGTGCCGCCTGCCGCGACATATTCGACGTTGCCTTCCACGTCGAAGTCGCCGGCAGACAGGTTGACGCTGGTGCAGTTCGCGGACGTACCGGTCGTGAGCGCCACAGTAGCCTGGTTCGACGGGAATTCCCCGACGCTGCCCGCGGCGGCATTGTTGTTCGTCGCAGTGCCGACGATGTTCGGCGTGGTGATCGTGGGCGACGTGCCGAAGACGGCCACACCTGTGCCGGTCTCATCCGACAGGACGCCCGCCAGCTGCGCGGAGGTCGTTGCCGCAAACTGCGACAGGTTGCCGCTGGTAAGCGCGAACGTCGTGCCGCACGAGAACCCCGTGTTGGTCGTCCACTTCAGCGCGCTGTTCGCCGTGCTACAGGAAGGCACCGACACGCCGAACGGGACAGCCGGCGCGCCTGCGGTGTTGCCGACAACCGCATTGCCAGAGATGGCGGCAGCGGCCGCAGTACCCCACACGGGCGCGCCCGAAGGCCCGGTCGAGACGATGGCCTGCCCAGCCGTGGACCCGGCCGGATTGAGAAGCTGGATGGGGGACAAGGTGGCCGCATGCGCGAAGCCTGCGGCGATTAGGATGAGTGCGAGAAATTTGCGCATGGTCAAACCGTAGTGCTGGAGAGATTGGAGGCCGGGAAGCGGATGCCGTCGAGCGAGAACACGACGCTTCCACCGCTGAGCATGATGACGTTGCCGGACGTGTCCACCGAGACCAGACCGACGATGTGGCCTCCGTTGTTCGAGTACACGGCGAACCGTACCGGCTGCGATGGACGGAACCCTGCGGGGAGCGTGCAGATGCCGCCCGAGCCGGCCGTCACCGCGCCGGACATGTAGACGTTCCCGGACAGATCCTTGGCGAATTGGGCTTCCTGACCGCTCACATTGAGCCAGCCGCCGACCAGTGTCGGGGCCTTGATGACCCCCATCGTGCCGCCGCCGCTATCCACCACCTTGGCCGTGATGCTCGAGCCCCAGTCCATGGTGCCGATCTGGATGTCGTTGGAATTGGTGATCACCGCACCGACAGCCCCCGCGTTCGCGTTTAACCCGACACAGTCATCTAGGATGCCGCCTTGGCAGTTGTTGAAACGCACGATACCGGCGTTGGCCACGCCAGTGAAGATGCCAAGATGGCAGCCACGGATCTCAGGTCGCCACATCGTGCCGTTGCCGCCAGCCAGATCGATCATGTACAAGCCGCCGTTCTGGAACGGGACGATCTGCTCGCAGTTGTTGCGCAGGAATTTGACGCTGTTCCCGGAATCGCATTTGAACGCGCCGTTGGTCGTGGTGATGTTGCAGTCTTCGACCGTGAGCAGTGAGGCGGGGCCACCACCGCCGTTCACCAGCGATGCGTAGACGCCAATATTTGGCCCGTACAGGATGCAGCGCTTGACCGTGATCGAGTCACCGGACTCCAGCAACGCAATTCCGCCACCGATGCCGCGGCAGGAATCGATTTCCGCGCCGTACATGCCGCCATTCGGATTGTTGGCCGTGGTGTTTTGGTGGAGGATGCCCCACCCACCTGTGTTCACGCTAGGATAGATCTGTAGGCCATAGAAGCGTGGCTTCGGCAACTGCGACCCGGCGACGGTCGTATCGATGTAGATGCCATTCAGGCCGTAGCGCTGACCGTTATAGGGGTTGCCAACCGCAAAGTTCTCCCACCGCATGCCGTCATACACGCCGGCGTTCGGTGTGGGTTTCAGCAAGATCGTATGGACCGTGGTGCCTGCGACCGGATTCAGCGCGGAAAACATCCCCTCGCCGATGATGCTGACCTGCCGCGAGAAATTCAGGCAATATCCGCCGGGCCGAGCGGAGATAAGATAGCCCCCATCGGGTGCAACCGGTAACCGCATCGTGCCACCGACCGGGCACGCGTCGTAGCAGCGCTGGATCGCGTCGGTATCGTCCGTGATGGTTCGGTCTCCCTTCGCGCCAAACATGAAGGGATTCAGCTCATCCGGATGAATAACGTGCCATCGGCCCGAGCCAACGTTCGGCTGAGTTACTGACCCGCCGTTATCCGGTACCGTGGATGCGGAGCTGAACACCACGGGGCCAAGGGCACCTCGGTCCCCTGCTACTGCATAGCCGAGTACATAGGCGCGTTTGTACCTTGTCGTGTCCAACGACTTCAGGTCCGCGCGTGTGTTCACCACCTTGAACAGCGAATCCCCCCAGGCGAGTTCGTCGTCCCCGACGGAATCCGGCGACGGCGTCATGATCGACAACGTTGTGCCGATGCGCGCCCAGACCGTGTTGATGCCAACGGGAATTGGATCGTCGAACGTGAGTTGAGCGCCGACGACATTCCACGTATCTGGTCCCTGAAAGGCGGTGTCGAAGAACACCTCGAGATTGTCCGGAGTGCCGGGCTGGCGCGAGAGCGTCAGCATGTTGGTGGTGCCTGGCACAAAGTCACCGCCGGCACGGAATTCGTCCACCCGCATATCTCCGGCGCCGATAGATGTGGGGAATGGAACCATGAGATGTCGGCCGTTCGACGTGTTGAAGCCGAGCAACATGCCTTTGCGCTCGCCGGCGATCGGAAGAATCCCGTTCAGGTTCTCGGCGATCGGATAGCGCAGCGCGCTGAGCTTGTCGCGCCGGTTGTCCTGCAGCGCCATCCAGATGCGATCGAGATCACGGTTAAGAGTCTCGGAGCGGAGGTCACCGTTGCGCTGATAGTCCGTTTGCCGCTCGATCGCGACCTCGCGGTAGATCTGCACCAGAGCGCCATTCGCCGGCGGCGCCGAGAAAGTGACCGCTCCACCCGTCGGGCTGCCAACCCCATTCACGGTGAAGCCAGACGTCTGGGCAACACCATCGATGGCAACGACCAGGTCTTCGGTCAGCAAGATGTAGCAGCCGTAGGGAAAGGTCGTCGTTACACCGTTGCCGGTGTAAATGAAGATTGTGGGCTGATCGGGAACGGACATGGGCGGCGGCCTTTGTGTGAGCGCGCCGCTCGGAGTCGGCGCGCTAGTCAGTCTCGAAGGTCACCTCGTGGACCCCCGCGGATTGCCGCCAATCTTTGTCGTTATGGGCTGTCGGTTTCCCGACAAGGTGGTTAATGCGCACAGGCGACTGCAGGATTGCGCCTGAGCCCGAATCAAGGTAGCCGTCCGGCTGCTCCTTGACTGCTGGGTTCCAGTCCTTCATCTCATCCCACATCGGGCCGTTGAGCACATCGACATGCGCCCACAACACGCCGGACTTCATCGGTGGCTCGAGGCCCGCGAGAATGCGCTCGTTCTTGTTGCCCTTCACCGGTTCGCCCTTCACGCCGCACCTGAGCCCTTCCTGCTTCAGCGCACGCAATAGCAGCTGCGGCATGAACTCGCCCAGGCCGTTAGTCTCGACCGTCACGTGGACAATATTGAAGCGCCGGACCAGTTCTGCGATCTGGATCACCTGACCGCCGATGATCCTGGTGTTGCGGGTGTCGTCGAATACGGCCGCCTCACCGGTCAGACCTTGGGCAACATGCCAGTAGTGATTGCCATATCCGTCGTCGAGGATGAGCGAAAACGCCGACGTGTCGCCCCCCACCTTGCCCTTGGCCGGGTCCCAATAGGCGCGGCCACTCATGATCTGCACCGAGCCGAGCATCATGCGCACGGCGCGGTTCGCGGACTCAATGCGCGGGTGCATGTCGTAGGCCTTGATCAATTCCGGATCGAGACGGCTCTCTGTAATGGGCTTGGCTTCAAGCATGTATTGCGAGTCCCAGTAGTTGAGCGTCCGGACCTTCTTGCGGCGGCTGGCAATGTCTTCGCGCGTGAAGCGTTCGGGCCACGCGCAACGCGCGTAGATGTCCACCACCGCGCCGGCCGGATGATTCAGCACCACGCATCGACCATCGAGCGAATAGTCCTGGCCCTCCTTTAGGATGCGGGACGTCTTGTGAATGCCGACGACCACATAGAGCCCATCCGCCGCTGGCTCGAACGGGAATGGCAGGCGCGTGCGCGTGTCCATTCCTTTGTCATAGCGGATGCTGTCCTCGAATAGCGGGATCTTCAGCAGGGTGGCGCCTGCGTCTACCAGTTCGGGGTAGATCGAGTCATGCGTGTGCGGCGTGCCGATGTATGTTTCGCGCCCGCCTGGCACGAGAATGAAAGTGCCCTCCTGAATCTTCGCGCGTAGATTCTCTCGTGCGTCGGCCGTCTTGATGTTCTTCGGCACCTCCACATCGTCGTAGTCGATGTCGCGGGCGCGAGCAGATGTCACGTTCTGGTTGACGCCGACGGCTGTCATGCTGGCGTTCCGGGCATCGTTGGCACCAGTCACCCAGAACATCTGTGCGCCGGGCTTCGTGGGCAGCATGCCTCCGCATAGCGGGTGCCGACGCAGCACGTTGATCGTGTCACGTGTCAGTTTCGCCGCGAGTTTCCCATCCGCCGCCCAGATGAGCGACACCCACGTCCCGTCGTTATAAAGCTGCCACGCCTTGTAGACTGCGTAAAGCGTGGACTTCGCGGCGCCGCGGAACACCATGAGCACACGCACCGGATCGTCGCAGAACTCGAGCCAGTGGCAGATGCGGACATGGAGCGTGGGCACCGTCCAGTTCATGACCTTCGCCCACATCAGGAAGAAGGCCAAAAAGCTGATCCGCTTATTTGCCATGGACTCGCTTGTCGAAGGCTTCCTTGCCGATCGCCCCGCCGAGCTTGTTCAGCAGGAGTTGTGCCTCCTTCTCGGCTGCGCGGACTTCGCTATCAAGGCACTCAGGTTCTTCCGCATCGGGACTCACGCCGTCAGCCGAGCCCCCCGCGCTACGCTGCTGGATCACGCCGATCAGGCTCGTGGTCTTCATGATGACGGTGAGCGTGGCGGCCGCGTTCTTCTTCACCCAGTATCGATCGCCGCGGGTCTGTTGATCCATCTGGCCAGCGGTGATGCCGTGACCAGGCCACGTCTCCGGGTTCGCTTCGTCGAGAAACACGTCCGTCAGCTTCTCGGTGAGCGTCTGCAAACGCTCGTATTGATCCTTTCGCATCACTGATCTCCGAATGCCGCCCCGATGTTTGGCGCACGATCCGGGCCGCCGGTTCCGGGTTTCCACCAGTAGTCTTGGTCCCACTCCTTCCGTGCGCGCTGGCGCATGCGCGACAGATACCCCGGCGACAGGCTCTCCTGCAGAGCATGCATGCCGATATGATCGACGGCCGCCCGGGCGTACCACATGTTCAGGTACGGCGTGTGCCCGCGCGCCAGCCGCAGCGCCTCAGCACCGAAGTGCGTGTCCTTGCCAGCAGTCGCTTCGTCGATGTTTCCCTTCGTGAGTTCATAGAGCTGGGCGAGCGTCCCGGCATTCGGGCCGAGCAGCTCGAATAGACCTTGCTGCGGGCTCATGTCACTGGACGAGTCGCGCAGCAGAACGTCACCAAGGAAGCCGGCGCCGCCGCCCTGCGTGAACGCCTTCAACCAGAATTTCGGTTTGCTCATGTCGATGGGGTCGCGACCGGCGAGCAGCTCCTTCGTTTGCGTCACGATGCCGCCCAACATCGTTCCGGTGAGCAGCAGCATGCCGATGCCGTAGAACGCCTTGTTCGCCATGAGTGGCGCGCCCTCCAGTCCGCCCGGAGTATCGAGCACGCGCCCCCAATGGCGCGAGATCATCGCGATGGGGAACGACTTGAACTGCATCACCGACCGCGCGAGCTCACCATCCACAGTGCCGCGCTGCTTGCCGCCCCATGACGCCAGCGCCTTGGTATTCAGATCGGGGTTCAGCACCGCATACTCCGATTCGTCGGTGATCAGCCCGAGCACTTTGGCCACGACCTCATTGGCACGCGGGTTCCCCGCGGCCCGAATCGATTCGGGCGTCAGGAACTCCTTGCCGTTGTAGCTGGTCAGCTGCGCCTCGCGGATAATGTCCCAGTCGGCTTCCGTGATGCCCTTGCTGGTCATGCGCCAGCGGTCGTACTCGCCCAACCCTTTCCAGTCGGTCTTCGACAGCTTGGCCATGCCGCCCATCATGGTCATCGAGAAGGCGCGCCGCAGCGTGTCGGTCCAGAAGTTCAGGAACGAAAGCTTCATCGTGCTGTTCGCCAATCTGCCCGACCACGTGCCGCCGAGGTTATCGCCGCTCCACCGCGACAAGTCCGATGCCATCGACTCGGCGATGATGCCGTGCGCCGACAGGAAGTCGCGAGTGTCAGCGTCAAGCTGACGCGGGATGTTGCGCAGCGCCTCCCAGTAGTTGAGGTTGTTGAACCCGGTGGTGACGAAGTAAGACGGAATGTCCGTCAGGCTGGTCACCAACGCCCCGCCGAGCTTGCCGAAGACCTGCACATTGCGCGCATGCTGGGCGATCTGCGCGAGATTACCGTGCTGCGGAGACGAAGCGACGCCCGACAGGACGTTCCAAAGGCCCTGCGGCCCTACCTTGATCCAGCTGCGCTCGCCATCCTCTCGTACCGCGAGATCGTTCTGCAGCCGAAACTGCTGATTCGGGTTGGGCCCGTATCGCTCGACCAGGCCGACGTCGCGGGAGAGCCGACCGACATGGCCGACCATCGCGTCATACATCGTGCCGGCGCCGTACTTGCCCATGTACTCGAGATAGGCCTCACCATCCCGATAGTGAATCTGACGCGCCTCGCTGCCGGCGTTCGCGCGCGCGCTGCTTCCGGCGGCCGGTCGTTTCCCTGGTTCTGTCTTGTTCAGGCCGTCCGTCGAGATCGTCGTCCACGCCTCCCGGAGGAATGCGAGCACCTGCACGTCCGTCATATGGGTGCCATCCTCTTGCAGGTACTGGCCCCTGTCGAGAAGCGGCAGCGTTTCCTGTGCCCATTTGTCCCGCGCGTTGGTGCTCCCGTCGCCTCGAACCTTGATGCTGTCATGCGGCTGGGGCAAGTAGCCATAGTCGAGCTGCCGGACATCGCCGCCCGCGGCATTGAAGCGCTGCCGCATCTGCTCAATTGTGTCGAGCCATGCCTTGGCGCCCTTCTGCGCGAGCGCATTGCCTGTCTGGCCTTTGGCGCCGGAGATCACCTCAACCGCAAGGTCTCGCGTCATACCCGGATTCTCGGCGTCGAAAAGGAACATGAGCCCGCGTCGCGCAACGCTCGCCCCCTCTCGGCTCTCCGCCGCGTCGAGCAGATCCATCAGCGCCGACAGGTTCTCGCGCTTCACGCCCTCGATGTATTGCGACGTCAGGTCCATCTCGCGCATGAAGGCCTTGGTGCGGCTGTCGCTGAAGTGTGCCATCAGGTCCGCGATGCGGTTCTCCATGCCGGCCGTCTTAACCACCTGCAGGCTGGCGCGCGTCACCTTCAGTTGCGCCTCGGCCTCGATGTCCGTCATTGCCCGCTGAGCTGCCGCGAGCACGCGTGCATCCCGGGGCATAGATTTCCAGTTCGGCTCGGTCCTCGCCATGCGCCGCATAGTGGCGGAGATACGATCCTCGATCTTGCGAATCTCGGATTTGGTCAGGGTTCGGCCGGCGGCCTGTTCGACGGCGGCCACGCATTTCGGGTTCATTGGCATCGTGTGGACCTCACAGATTCATCAGCGAACATTCGGCGGCGACTCGCAGCAGCGGCGCGTCAGCAGCATCCCGCGCGGCTTCCGCCCGCACGGCTTCCAGCGCATCGGCTAGCCGCACCGGCGCATCCATCCCTTCCAGTTGCACCATCATGTCGGGCGACAGCCTAGCGATCTCGTCCGCCTGCGCCTCGATCGATGCGGCAGCGGACCGTGCACCCGTCGCAGCTTCCGTAGGTTTTGTCGCGGCGAGTGGTGATTGCGTCTCAGCATTGCCGCCGGGCGTTTCATTCAGCGGCGGGATGCCGTCGCCGGCGCGCTCGGACGGCGCCTTGGCAGGCGTCTCGCGCGCTACCTGTTTGGCAGCCAACGCCGTTTGCTTGACCGGGCTCGGCGGCGCATCCAGTGCGGCACGCTGCTGGCGCACCCCGGAGATTTGCTGGTCAATCTGGTCGAGCGCCTGTCGTGATTGCTCGGCGCTTCGGTTCGTCTCGATTTGTCGCTCGAGCGCGTCGAGGCGGCCTTGATGCTCGGCGAGCGCGGCGTTGATCTCCTTGCGCGCCGCGGCCTGTGCCTGCTTGTAGCTGACCCTCCCGGCCTCATCACCTTGGATTTCCTTCGCTCGAGCACGGACCGCTTCCTCGCTGTTGTCCGGCACGGAACGGCGCAACTGGTCGAATTCCGTCCTGAGTTGGCGGATGGCGCCGGGCTCGGCCGCCTGGCCAGCGTCGGGCAGCAGGTCGGCGCGCGCGGACTCCAGCCTGCCGATCATGTCGTCCAGCATGCGGGTGCTCTGTAATGTGTCCCACTGGATCGTGTCGCTGACATCGACGCGAGTTCCGGAGCCGAGCTGATCGGATGCGCGGACGATAGCAGTGAGATGGTCCTGCGCGGCCGCGATGTCGGTCGGGTCTTTCAGGTTCCACGAATCGACGGTGTCGCGGATCAGTTGCGTGCGTGCGGCGGCGACAGCGTCAGGATCGCCGGCAGCGGCGCGGCCTGCCGTCTCCCCGCCGTGCTCAGCTATGAAACGGTCGGTGCGCTCAAGGTAGGCGCGCGTCTCGGCGGAAGGCGGCGCCTTGCCGGCGCGAACCGCCTCGGCCACACGGCCGCCGCCGTTGTAGTGCGCCATGGCCGCTCGCCAATCCCCGTCGTACTGCTTGCCGAGGTCGGCGAAGAAGTCGGCCGCCGCGTCGATGCTGGCCACCGGATCGCGCACGTCGCGACCCTTGCCGTACTGGCCCCATGTGGGGTCCATGAACTGCATGATCCCCTTAGCACCGACTGGCGACGTGGCGGCGCTGCTTTTCGACCGCTCGCCAGCATTCTTTGCCGCAAGCAGCACCTCTGGCGGTACGCCGGCACGCTGTGCCGCCGTGACTGCGTAGGCGTCCAGTCGGGGATCGTCATAGCGCAGCGCCTGGCGCTCGCTGGCGCCCATTTCCACCAGCGCGCGTGAGGCGATCGGGTCAGCGCCGGGCGTAGCCGGCGGGGCATTGCGCTGGCCGCGCGTGTGTAGCGCGCCGAATGCGGCGGGCGCAAGCACTGAGACTGCCAGCCCAACCGGGTCGAACGGGTCGTACTGGTCCGAGATCTTCGTGTAGTCGGCGTTCTTCAGGATCTCGCGCGACGCCGCCTGCTGGGCGATATAGCTGGCCGGGCCGCCGGCCACGACGAGCGCGGTGGTGCGGCCGATCGTCGAGCCTGCCACCGGAAGCGCCGCGCCGATCGTGGACGCAGCACCTACTACCGCGCCCACCTTTGTCCTCGTCTCGATGTCCACGCCCTGCTCTTTCAACCGCTCGGCCTCAGACAGTGCTTCATCGGCGCCGAACAGGACTGCGCCGGGGACGGGGCCGGCGGCCAGCCCATAACCGACCGCCTTGGTGATGGCGCGGGCGCCGCCAAACAGGACGTTCTCGACTGCGCCGGACGTGGCCGGGTCGGGCAGCAGCGACCGAGACGATGCCCGGATGCCGGTGCCCACCGGGTTGCTGAAGGCCTCGCCGGTATCGAGCTGCTTACGCGCCTTGTCTGCGTCGCGGCGGCGCTGCTCCATTTCTTCCGGGGACAGCAGCAGCGTGGGATCGGCCTGCGAACCGTAGGCACCGGCCGCACCGAATGCGCCGACCACATCGGCCACGAACCCGCCTGCGTCGGTGCCGCCCACAGCGATGCCACGTGGCACTGCCGTGATCGTCGGCCAGAGTGAGAATCCCGACTGAGGCCGCGGCGGCGCTACCGGGCGCTGCTGCCGATCGTCCAGAGTCTGATCGATCGAGTCCTGGTACATGCTATCGAGCATACATACGCTCCTGCTGCTGGTGCAGTTGCTCGGCGTACGCATCGGCCTGTGCAGCGGTGCTGAAGCGTCCGAGGTGCTCGCCGGTCTTCTTGAAATGCGCGATCGCCTGTTCGTTGGTCACAACCTTGTTGCCGACGACTGTGGGCAGCAGATACGTGCCGTCGTCAAAGGTCACGGACACTGAGCGGACGGTGCTCACCGAGCCATCCTTATTCTTCACACGGGGTCGGGCCGTCAGGTCAAGGTTGCCTCGTTGCGTCAGCCCATCGGGGCTGGACACGGCCGTGAATTTGTCTGGCATGCCCTGCGCGCCGTTCGGCGGCGCCGCGGTCGGTCGCGACGGGTTCAGGTCGATGGTGATGCGCTGGCCGGCGCTGTTGGTGATGGAGCCCTGTCCCGCGCGGATGTTGTACCGCCCCTGCCCGGCGTGCACCAGAGACGCGTTGGGCAGTTGCTGGATGAACTGGTCGATCGGAATTTCGGTCTTGCCACTGAAGACTCTGCCATCCGGCGCCTGCTGCGCGAGGTCGGCCGGCGTAATGCCAGCCATGCGTTGCGTGAAGGTGTCGTCGCTCATTCCATATGGGCGCGGGATCTTCGTTCCGTCGCGCTGCTCACGCACGCCACCAGTCGCCAGATTCACCGCCTGGTCGATGTCCGGCGACTTGCCTTCGGCCACGAGCCCAGCGAGGATCAAGTAGGCCGAATCCTTCCACGCCCGCGTCGTGTCCTGATTGAGCGACAGGCCGTTGATTCGCTTCGCAAGTTCAGCCTTCCAACCCGTCTCCTTGGCGCTGTCCACCTTCGCCGTGCCATCCTTCAGCGCAGCTTGCCCGCGCAGCACGAGTTCGGCGGTATAGCGTCCTGTGCTGGTCTGCGCGTTGGCGTACGCCATGGCGTTGGTGATGGCAGAGTTCTCGGTGCCCATCTGCTTGGCTAACGCCGCCACACGGTCAGCATCTTTGATCGCCGAGCCGAAGGCGCCAAGCGCAGTTGCCGCCTGATCCGGCGGAAGCGATTGAATCACCTTGCCGACCGTACGCGCCTCATCCGGCTGCAGTGGGCTCTCCTTCTTGCCGGTCCATTGCTCGACCTGCCCGATCTGTTGCATGCGGTTGACGATGATTTGCTGGGCATCTTGCACGTTGCCGATGTTGACGGTCGGAGCGCGGGTGATGACCCCGCTCTCCTGCGCCGCCTGCCACGCGTTGTCCTTGACCGCACTGTCAATATTTGCGTCGATGCGCGCGAGGTGGTCGAGTTGCTTCTGCCGTGCAGGGCTGGTTCCCTGCCCCTGCGTCACCGCGGCAGCGTTCTCCTGCTCGAGCAACGCTTTGCGCTGGACGGACGGCATGGTGGCGAAGCGAGCGGACTCGCCCTGGTTCTGCACGAGCTGCTGGGCCTGCGCGGCATAGGGGGTGCCTGCGGTGGTGTCGGCCAGCCCGTTGATCGTATCCATGTCGAGGTACTTACCGCGCAGCACGATGTCGGTGGCGGCGTTGACCGCGTCCTTCGCCTTTTCCTCGCGCGCCTCGGCCTCGCGCTTGGCCTTCTCCTGTGCCCGTACGCCCGCCGCCTCGATGCCGTTCTCGAAGCCGTACGCCTTGGTGATGAGCGCTGTCCGCTTTGCCGGGTCGATCGGCTCGCCGTCCGCGCCTTCGATCTTCGCGCGGGCAGCACGCACGAGTTCGATGTTGCCGGTTTGCGCGGCGCCTTCCAGCGTGGCGTTCGCGAAGTTGTAGGTGGCCGACTCGGTGAACGCCTGCTTCTTCTGAGCGATCTGCTCCGGGGTCCACCCAGCCTGCGGGCCGAGCGCGTCCACCGCGCCGTGATAGTTGGCAATTGCGCCAGGCAGATCGCGCTGGGCATTGCGCTGGAACTGCTCGCCGAGGCCCTCGATGCTGGCGCCGATCTCGCTCTGCTGGCGCTTCACGACGACCCCCTGCAGATTTCGCTCGAGTGAGCCGGTCGTGCGCACGAGGTTGGGCTCGATCACCTTGCGAGTGTCGGCGTCCATCCCATCGAATCGCTGGCTCTGCAACTCGCCCACGCGGGTACGCAGCGCGCTGATCGCGTCAGACGCCTTGATCTGTCCGCTATCGACCTGCCGCGTGATCTCGTCGTGCGCGTCCCGGGCGTCGTTATCGAACTGCGCCAGGGACAGCGCGGCGTCAGCACGGCGCTGCGCCTCGGTATTCGCCTGCATCTGAACCCCGAGGTCCTGAACCGCGGCGCCAAGCCGAGCAGCCCCCTGCGCGATGGCGCCGCCGGTGTCCGGCACGTTGATGCTCGGCGAGGGGCGTGCTACCGCGTTTCCAAAGTTGCCGAGATTGATCTTCACGAGATTGCCCCCGTCGAGCCGGCGGTGGGTGTCTTCTTCGTCCACCCTGCCTTGTACGCGGAGGCGGCGCCGGACAGCAGTGACCCCGTACCGCTGAGAATGCCGCCCGTCAGCGCTGCGTTACCACTGGCATCCATCAACCCAGCCTGCGCGTTGCTGGCCGCCGCCGCTCGGTTCCCACTGAGAATAGTCTGATATGCATCCTGCTCGGACGTCTTGTAGATCTCCTGGCTGATCCGGACAGGGGTCCCTGTGCCTACCGACACCCCGGACGCCGCAAGCGTGGCGGTGGCTTCGGCCTGCTGCTGGCGCGCAGCTTTGCGGATCTTCTCGGCCTGGGCGACGGCAGCATCCTGATCCTGTGCGGCCTGGCGGCGATCGAGTTCGGCCCGCGCCTCGGCCTGCTCCTTTTGCTGGATGCCGCCGTAAATTGACGCGCCAGCGGCAAGCGCGGAGCCGGCAGCGAGCGCGATTGTGGCTGCAGTGGTGGCTGAAATCCCTCCGGACATGTCACTCTCCCGTGATGATGGTGGTGTTTCGTTCTGGATCCGCACGCGACATCAGGCGCTCGAAATCGTCGGTGAACTCGGCTTCGGCTTCGGCGACCGTCTGCGCGCTGGTGGGGAAGACCATGGTGATGATCGTGTCCTCATACGCCCGGAAAGCGGTCTTCCGCCCCGCCGCCGCAGGCACCACCGACACGCCCACGATGTGCAGCGCTTCCTCGTTACCGCGCGAGACGAGCACGTTGCCGGCCACGATCAGCATGGTGGGTACCTTCACCAGCGCCCCGGTCAGCACCGTTTTTGCGGGCATAGCGATCGTGCGGGCATACAGTCCGGCATGCAGCACGTGGAGCGTGTCGATCTGCGTCTGCGGCTGGGCAAGCATCAGGCGCTCGAGTTCGGCTACTCGTGCGATAGCGTCCGGTTGCATGGGTTGCAGGGCAAGGGTCATCACAGTTCCTTGTAGAAAACGCGGCTGCCCTCCCGGTAGCCGATGCCAGGCACGACACGCTCAAGCACGCCGCCGACAGGTGCACTCAACAACAGGACAGGCGCGCCGGCCGCGCGGGCAAGGTCCTCCCCAGCGCGGATCAACCGCAGACCGGCGCCGGTACTTCGGTGATCGGCCGCCACGAACAGGGATTCGCTGACACCCACGAGCCGACTGAAGTGCGGCAGCACGGTGGTCAGCAGGAACATGAAGCCGATCAGGTGACCATCGAATCGCGCGGCGAGTGGATGTAGCAGGCCGCCGGCCTCCATCGCGCGGTAGGTCGCGATGTCGGGGCAAGCTGGCCCGATGCCGCTCTTCGCCGACTCGGCTTCGTACTCGGCCAACAGCGCGGGCAGCTCGGGGGATGCCACGATCTGGGCCAGCGACTCGCGGCCGATGGTCACCTCACTCATAGTGGAACTCCAGTCCGATGGAACAACGCACGAACCCCAGCCGCTCATACAGCGCAGCGACCATTTCGGGCTCGAGGCCGGTTGATGTGCCCGCATGCAGCCACGCCGCGCCTTTGCGCTGTCCCCACGACACCAGCGCGCAGATCAGCCGGCCCGCTGCCATGCCACCGCGGTACTCGCTGTCGATGAAGAGCGCGACCTCCTGTGCGATCGTCGCATCGCACGCCCAGTGCTTGTCCAGCACGCCAGCGATGCCACCGACGACCATGCCATCGCGCTCGTAGAGGAAGACGACGCCGGTGCCGTGAATCAGCCTGATCATGCTTTCCGACGCACGGGCCGGGTCGAAAGGGATGCGAGACCACCGCGCCGACTCGGCATGCATCTGCGTGCCGAGCTCGACGATGCGCGGAACATCGGCGAGGGTTGCAGTGCGGATGCTCATGAGTTCACCGTGAACTTGCGCACGATGGCTAGGACATGGAACGGATACGGCTGGTCCTGTATGAGCGTCAGCGGCGAGTCACCGCGCTGCCATCCGAGTGTGCCCAGCGTCTCGAACCCGCTCAGGTTCTCTGGCGGCTGGTCGAGCACGGGCTCGTTCTCCAGCAGATGCCGGAACGGGATCTCGATTTCCTTGTAGTCCGGGTCGGCGTCCCCGGTATCGACCTTGCAACCTGTGGTGTTGAGGAACAGCGGGGTGACTTCGCTGGTGCTCATCTGATTGCCCTGTGCGCTGCCTTCGCCCGTCTGAATCTCGGGGCGCAGCAGCTTGATTCGGCTCTCGAAGTTGATGCCGATCTCGACTTCGAAGGCATTCCGTTCGATCGTGACCTGGCCATCATTCACGACGAACTCGCCCTGATAGACGCCGTCCGCCTTCACGTCTACCGTCTTGCCCTCCAAATACCCGAGACCGCCCCACGTCGCGGAGCCGACCTGATTCGCCCCCTTGACCGCGCAATCCGTGAAGCAGGTTGCGTCGAATCGCTCGACATAGCGCTTCGTCTCGCTGTTGACCGTGCGACGAACGATGGCCCACACCTCGTTGCCAGTTGCGTTGGGAATCGACGCGATCGACTCGAAGTCGCCGTCGGTGCGCTGGGGCGTCCAGGCGGTAACGCCCTCGTCGCGGTCCAGCGTCAACGTCGCCATACGGCCATCGTTGCGTACGCACCAGAGGACCGACCGCGGCTCCTGCTGGTAGGCCATCTCCTTGATACCCGACTGCGTGATGTGCTCGGCAAGCACCGTCAGGTCCGGCGCCTTGTAGCTATACGTGTCCGGGTCGTAAGACACCGCGCGCACCTTGCGGCCGGCGCGCTGCACGAAGAGCATCTCGGTTCCGATCTTGGCAGGCTTCACGTCGTTAGATCCGAACGCAGAGCGCTGTTTCATCTGAGGGTTGGTCGGTGTCAGCGGCTTTTCGACGCCGCCATACAGAGTGAACTCACCGCCGTTCGTCAGGGGGATCAGCACGGTGGACGATGTCATGCGATTGATCGGATTGATCTCGCCCGTAGAAGGCAGCGTGAAGCTGAAGCCCTCATCATCATCCGTGCCCTGCGTGAAGTCGAAGTAGATCGCTGTGCGGCTGCCCCACACGGTCTGTGGGTAGCGCGGCGAGCCGGCCGCCGTCAGCCGCTGCTCATAGAACGCGCCGGTGCGCGGATAGCCGTCACTCGCGTTCCACACTGGGCCGTTCAGCACCCATGCATTGGCCGGTGCGGCGACAGTCGCAGTCAACTCCTTCTTAATCACTCCGCTCACCGAATTGGCGTTGGTGAAGGCGGTGATCTGCACCAGACCGCCATTGATATCGACGAACTTCCCAACGTCTTCGGATCGCCATCCATTGATGCCGGATCCGAAGTTGAGGGTGATCACGGCACCGACTGGCGTATCGGCGGACGGCGTCAAGGCGCTCTGCGGTGAGTCCTCCAGCAGCCACGTGCCGGCCTGTACCGAAGTGGAGCCGAACGCCTCGAGGATGTCGATCGTGACGGTATTGGCATTCGTGACCGCGGTGATCACGGCGAGGCCAGATCCCTGCGCGGTAATCCGACGGCCAATGTCAGGCGCGAGAAACACACCCAACGGCACGGTGGCCGTGCGTCCCGCGCCCACCGTGGTGGCGCTGAGAGTGAGTGCCGTGCCGAATCGATGGCCGGTCTCATCGAACGGGATGACCGTGAATGGCGCAGGCTGCAGCGTCCAACTGTCCGATGCGAGGCGACGCAGGGAATGAATGAAAACGTCCTCGTGGAAGATGAGCATCGTGTCGGAGCCCTGCGTAAAGTCGATCTCCTGCACCACTGCCTCGCTGTACGGCGAGGCTATCTCATAAGGCACCGCGCCAATCAGGATCTGCCCGCCGCTCGCGATGTAGAAGCGGATGTAGAAATCGCCGAACTCGAGCATGTAGGCCTGATCGCGCGAGAACACGAAAGGAACCAGCCGACTCCGCTTCTTCGAGTCCTTTGTCGGGGCGACGAACAGCGTGCCCTCACGCCTCTCCCCCCCGCCGTGGATGTTCACGATGCAGTTCTCCATCGATTCCGCCCCGTTTTGGTAGCGCGAGACGTCCACGCGGCCGTAGACCTTGGGTGAGATCTCGCCAGCCGTAAAGTTCGTTTGATCGAGCGTGACGCGCGGCATGGCCTACCTCGTGGTGAACCGCGACTCGAGCAGCGAGCCCTCGGCGAATTCTTCGGGGGGATCGTCCTGGCCGTCCACGGCCTTGGCGACCTTGAACGCCCGCACGAACTCATCGCGGAAGCTGTCACGGATCGAGCTGCTCTTCGTAACCGCGTAGGCCATCTTCGCCGCCATCTGCAGTTCGGCGAGTTCCACGAGGTTGGTGGACCACGACTGCTCGACGTCGTTGCGGAAGATGTAGACGATGGGGAGCACCGTCACGCTCGCAAGGATGCACCTGCCTTCGGAGCGGTAGGACAGTGGTTGCCGCTTCTCGCCGACCTGCAGCGTCCGTAGCCAGTCGCCAGGCAGTTCGAACTGGTATCCGAAATCGAACTTCGGCGCATCCACCAGCGGGGCGAGGATGTCGCGCTTCGTGGCGCAGTTCCATGGATGGGCACGGAGCAGGTCGTCACGCACCGACTGATACAGGTTGCTGCACAGCCGCGCGTGCTCCGTCTTCTCGTCCAGTGCGTTGATGGGTTTCGCGCCTAGCATCAGGAGCGCGTTCGAGCAGATAGAGACTGCGGTTGCCATATGAGCGCCTCAACAAAAAACCGGGGCACGCGGCCCCGGGTTGGAAACCCCGCTCGCGCGGGCGGAGGACAAGCGCTGCCCGGTATCAGTCGGTCACGTAGCCGACCTCGAACTTCAGTGCCTGGTTGGCGGCAATGGCGGCACCGGCCACGGTTGCGTAGACATCGACCCACTCGGCCGTCACGTACTCCGCACCGTTGGCAATCAACGCCCCGTTGTTGGCCAGCTTCTGGCCCGCCGCCGCGACGTCCACGCCGGAGGCAATGCCGGTGGCGCTGATCACGGTCTGCGTGCGCGTGGAGCGGATACCGATGCTGACCGTCGAGGACGCGGTGCCGGCCGCGCAACTGACCTGGCTGTCCAGCGTCAGACGCGAGTTCGGCGGAATGCGGCCGATGAAGATCGTGTCGGCGATCTGCGGCGACGCATAGGTTGCGGGCATCTTCGAGGCGAGGATGCGCTTGCGGCCGGCCTGTTCGTTCGGCAGCAGCTTCTGGTTCGCAGCGAGCTTCGCCGCCTGGGTGGTGTTGACTTCTGCCATGGTTGGCTCCTATCGAATGGCGGTTGCTGGCTTAGACGAAGTCGATCTGGACGACCTTCTCTTCTTCGGCGCGACCGGCGCCATAGGAAGCGGCCATCGACACCTGCATCAGATCCTTCTTGTCCGGGCGGCGGCTGGCCTTGCCCTCGACGTATCCGGTGCCGATATGCACTGCGGACTTCGCCCACGCGGCAGTGGAGTACGTACCCGCCGTGTTGAGAATCCCTTGGTAGGGAACCCACGTGAAGCCCATCCAGTTCTTCGAGACGTCACCGTCCTGCAGCATCTGAACCGCCAAGAAGTCGGCGGACGTCAGCGTGGTGTCGGACAGGATGTCCTCGAGCATCTCGTCGTTGTAAGCGATGAAGAGCTGCTCGCCGTTGTGCTTGTCGGCCTCGTTGCGGCGGAAGATCTTGCGGGTCGTCAGCAGCTTCGCCTTCGTGAAGCCAGTGCCGCCGGCCACGATCTTCTGCTGCGACGGCAGCGCGATCAGCGAGCCATCCTTCGCCTGCGCGTTGCCGAGCAGCGCCGAGAAGATGACGCGGTCCTGACGGCGGTTGCGGGCGGCGATCAGCGACGTCATATACGAGCCGTTGAGCGGATTGGCGAGCAGCTTCGGCTCGTCGTTGCGGTCCACCGGCAGCGCCTGGTAGAAGTCGCGCATCAGCGCAACGCGCGCGCTGTGAGGTGCTTCCGACCATTCGGTGTCGCCGTGTCGGACCGTGTTCTCGGGGGTGTCTTCGATGGGCGCGAGGCGGTTCACCGTGAACGACTCGCCCGTGATGTTGCCGCGGTCCGTCACGGTGCTGAACAGGCGCGATTCCATCTGCTGCGCCTGCTGGCGGATCGTCGTATCCCACTGGATGACGAAGGCTGTGGTGATGGTGTTGGACATGGTCCAGTTCTCCAAAAGGTGAGGATGTCGATGTCGCCTTTCGGGGTGTCCGGAGACTCCGGGCCCGTCCTACCTTCCCCCTTCGCGACCGGCTCACGTCGCAGCAGGGAGGGCATTTGCTGGGTGTCCGCGCGCCACCGCGGGCCAGTTGATGACCGCGATGCTCGCGCTGTGGGGGTGTCGGTTTCCCGACAGAATGGAAAAGGCCCGCTTTCGCGGGCCCCCTCGGCTGCTGGATGAATCGGTTGCTATGCGACGGCCTGCGTGCCGTGCTTCTTCACGAACCACGCGCTCACGATCTTGCTGACCTTCTCGTGATCCGGGTGCCGCGGATTCTTGTAGGCCTCGCCGAGCATCAGTTCGTTGATCTGCGCTTCGGTGCTTGCGCCTCCCATCGACTCACCGCCCGCGCTGGTGTCCTCGGCGAACTCGGGGCCGATCGCGGCCATGAGCTTCAGGAAGTCCTTGTTGTTGCCCAGGCGACTGGGCTGCATGATCTCGTCGATGTTCATGCCCGCCTTCTGCGCAAGCGCCGCGGCGCCTTGGAACGACAGTCGGATCTGATGATCGAAGCCGCCCTTCGCAGCCCACTCCTGCGTCAGGTCCGCCTTCACGGTGCCGGCATCGAGAATCGCGGCACCGGCGACCAGTTGCGGCGCCATCGTGAAATACTGCTCCATCACGCCGTCCATCTGCTTCTGCGTCAGACCGAGCGCGTGCATCTTCCCGGAGAACGCCTTGAAGCCCTCATCGGCCTTCGGGTCGAACGCGTCCTTGAACGCGTCGGGCACCGTGACGGTGTATTCCTCAGCCGACTTGGGCGGGATGTCACCGCCACCGATGCGCTTCTCCGCCGCGGTATAGGCGTCTGCCAGCTTGCGGCTCGACGCCTCGAGGTCGAGCGTGTTGTCCTCCTTCATGACCCGATACTTCTCGGGAATGAACTCGGCCGTCTGGCCGCCGGCCCCACCGGCCAGCAGGCTGCTTGGCTCGCCTTGGACATCGGCACCGGCTGCCGCACCGCCAGCTCCGCCGCCCTCGCCCACGCCAGCACCGCCGGCACCGGCTTCTTCCATCAGGACGTGGAAACGTCGAATCAGCATGTCTACTCTCCTAGGTCTTCGTTTGGATCGTTCACGCCATTGGCGCGGTTGATCTGGGTGACGATGTGCTCGAGTACGCGCCGCTGGCCGTCGCGAACATAGGTCTGCAGAATGGCGTCCACGCCTCCGGTCGTGACTGCCGGGCGAGCAAACAACTGCGTGAGGTGTTCGAGGATGGCCGCACCGCGGCGGTCATCCTCGAAGATCTGCTTGTAGAGGTCCGGGGAGATCTGGCTCATGCTGCTGCAAGGTTCTTCGCCATCTGCTGGGCGGCGGGCTGCATGATTTCTTGCTGTGCGGCTTGCTGCTGCGCCTGTTGGACCTGTTGCGCGCGCTGTTCGCGCATGGCGGCCACAGCGTCGCGATCCCGGATGATCCGGGCCGGTGCGCTGCGCCCTGCACCTACGACGCGCACCGCCTCATCCGTGTCGATGTTGTCCCAGACGCTCGGGTCCCCCTTGAGGGTTGCCATCTGCCCAACGGAGGCGACCGTCTGCTCGACGGCAGTGACCTCTTCTAGCTTCTGCGCCTGCGCTTGCGGGTTCTTGAACGTGACGCGGAACTCACGATTGTCCAGGCTCTGCGGAGGCGGCGTGAGAATGCCCGCGCGGTAAGCCAGCCAGAAGCAGCGCACCACCATGCCCTGCAGCCATTCCGCCTGCAGCCGGCCATAGATCGGCCCCAGCAATTGGCGGATGAGCTGAACGCGCACATGCACTTCGGTTGCCGTCATGGCAGGACCGTCCTGCGGCTGGAGTTGGTCCGCCAGCATGATCTTGCGGATCTGCCGCTGCAGTTCTTCCTTCTTCGTGAAGGACAGGTTGAAGTTGGCGCCCGACACCAGCGGCTTCATGCTGTCCACCGAGTTCGCCACGATGATCTTGCGAGGACCGATCTTGACCGTGCGTGGGTTGAGCACGCCGTCGTCCTCTGCGATCCACATGCCAGCCACGGCGATGTCTGCGTTGCTGTCCTCGAGGTACACAAGCCGGTTGAGTTGCTTCACGTCCGGCAGCGCGTCGTACATCGGGCCCATCGCATAGGGGGTGTCCTGAACCACCACCCAGCGCGGCGCCACGAACGGGCACTCGTGATAGCCGGATTCGCTCAGCGTGTGCTTGCTCGCGATCTCGACCTTGCACGAGGCGAACGGCATGTTCTTCGCCCGCAGCGCCCCGACGGCGTGGATGCGGCGCGGATAGATCGAATGCAGAAGCTGGATCTTGTTGTCGAACTTCTCATCCTCGTAAAGCTGGCGCACCTGATCGCTCACGCCATCGAGACCGAACTCGTTCACGAGCTGCTCGACGGTCTGCTCGTAGCGACGAATGATCGTGTCGGCCTGACCGCCGGACTTCGATGCAGCGATGTAGCAGCCGGCCAGCGGCCACTGTTCGAACAGGTAGCCGCCCTTCTCACGATCCACGTCGATGTACATCACGAACCAGCCAGCGCCGACCATGTCTTGGCAGCACTCATAGCCGACGGCGTCGTAGTTGCTGGCGTGGATGTTCTCCCAGATCGTCTCGGCGTTCTCGTCGAACCACCGTTTTTCCTCGTCGGTGTCCTGGCCAGCGGAGAGACCGAACCACCGCGAGTTGCTGGGGGTTCCGCCGGACATCAGGGCGGCAGCGAGGATGCGGCCCGAGTCTGTGGACGTAGAGTCCAGCAACTTGGCGCGCTTCGTCTGCATGCTGGTCGCATCGTCCTTGTTGCCGAAGAAGCCATTCCCGCGCATGGGGAAGCAGTGGTCGAAGCAATCAAGCCACACCGATTCGAGATCGGAGCGGACACCCTGCATCGCCGTCAGACGGCGGAGAAGCTCGGTCGCGCGGGAATCGCCTTGCATGGTCACTGGCCGAGTTGGGTTTTGCCGTACGCCATCACGCTGCTGGTCTGCGGGGTACCGCCGTTGCCGCCGCCGGCCCCTGCGGCGAGCAGAGACGAGCGCTGCCGCGCGCGGCGCAACTCGGCGGTCTTGGCGTTCGCCGCGGAGGCAGCATCGGCGTCAGCCTGCTCGCGCTGGACCTTCGGGTCCTCGGCAGGAGGGAGAGAGGGACCGCCGCCGCACATGGTTAGCTCACCTTCGGCTTCTGGCCGGATTGGTCGGGCGCGACCCATCCGTCCTTGGTCAACACCGCGGCGACCAGCTTCTTCGGATTCACCTTGTCCGCGCTCATGGAGCGGTACTTGTCACGGTCGGCCCGGGTGATGGTGGCGTCGGCGCGCTCGTCGGCGGCGATCGACGCTTCGAGGTCAGCTTTGACCTGCTTCTCCACCTCGGCGTCACCCTTGAGCTTCAGGTTCTCCGCTTCCAGTTCGCGGATCTTGCGCGCCATCTCGTAGGCCGACATCTCGGGAGCCCCGACGTGGCCGGAGGCATCGAAGATGACCGGCGGCGTCTCCGGCGTCAGCGAAGAATTCGGGTCGGCTGCCGTGTCGTGATCGGTTTCCGGCTGCTTCGGCGCTTCGCCGGGGGTCTGGACTTTGAGGGTGCGGGACATGGGTCAAGCTCCTGTGGAGGTTGTCGCGGAGTTTCGCTGGCGCCGCATGACGGTTTCCCGACAAGATTGGGCCCCTGGTGAGCCGTGCTAGATTCGCTCCACCCAACTACGAAGGAGATGGAAATGGCGAATCCGCTGACTCAGGAAGAAAAGGCAAAGGCTCCCGATCTGGCGTGGGAGTGCAAGGAAATAGCGGATCAGGCTGAGGCACTCGCGAGCTTTCTGAAGAACACCCTGTCGCACGAGTACGAAGAGCATCGC
This sequence comes from Cupriavidus sp. OTU4054, assembly GCF_038440175.1. NCBI lineage: Bacteria > Pseudomonadati > Pseudomonadota > Betaproteobacteria > Burkholderiales > Burkholderiaceae > Cupriavidus > Cupriavidus sp. OTU4054. Next base: position 96,237 of record NZ_JASATF010000020.1, on the reverse strand, counting down.
GTCCGCGTCGCGGAGAGCGGTATGGGTGGGCTGGTAGGCGATCTGATTCTCGAGACGCCTCTCGGCCGTTTGGCTGGGCGATTTCGCTATGTTTCAACCCCGCGCGGCGTGATGGGAATTCTCGAAATTTTCGTGGTCAAACGCACGCTGCAGGCGACTACCGAACTCGAGTTCGTACATGCGATGGCTTTCGATCGAAACGGCCGGGTTACGTACGATCGAACATTCGACGGAAGTATGGACTTTGTTCTGTCCAATGCGTCTCCACAACTTCCAGCCCGCACCATCGCGAAGATATTGCTCACGCGGCAATTCCAAGCACTTACGAAACCCTGAGCGCCAGTATCTCAGCGACCAACCTTGGCGGCAGACATCTCTACAGGCCGCATGGGGAGAGCCTGCCGCTCCTTCCCAAGCGCCTGGCACCAGAAGGCGATCATGCGTTCGCCTGTCGGGTGGTTCGGTTGCGCCCCGCCGTTCTTCCATCCCATGAACGTGGAGCGCCGGATGCCAGTGAAATGCTCGATGTCGGGCGTGCTATAGCCCTCGCGCTGCAGTTGCAGGAACAGCGCGTTCCAATCGACGACGAAATCGGCTGGGGCATTCGCCATTTGGTCGCTTAATCCTCTGAGGCCAACGGCGCGTCGTCCCTCGCGCGCGAAATGCGCGCGCGTACGCGAAGCGTTGGCACGCGGGCGTGGAGCATTACCGCGCGCCCCCGCGATTGAACACTTCGTTGGCATGGATATTCAGCGTCTGGCCGTCATTCGTCTCGACCACCATGTAGCCTCGCTGCTGCCCCATGCGGACGAACCTGGCACGCAATCGGGCCCTCGTGGGCCCGACAACCTCGAGGGGGTATGCGCCACTCGCGTCGCCCTTTGTCACCAACGCAAGCGCTGCCTGGAGCATCGCCCGGATGGCGTCGCGGTCCGGGCGTGCGGAGAGCACGTCGCGTTTGGCTCCGGCGTCCAATGCTGCGTCGATCATGCTTTCGGTCACCATCAGTTTCATGCTGTCCTCCATTCGGCTTCTTGAGTCGGTTCTGGTTGTCGATTGAATTCGATGTGCGCGAACGGCCGGCGCGAGGGCGAGTTGCTGAACTGCATCGTCGCGCGGTTGAAGAAAAGCCCGAGCTTCTTGTGCTGAACATCGCCGTTGCGCTGCTTGTGTAACTCGAGTACGGCATCCGGTTCGTCGTTCGCCTCTTCACCGTCCTGCTTCTGCGCAGACCAGACCGAGAAAACGTTGTCTGCGCCGTTGGTCAGGTTGCCGCTGCCTGCAACGTCCATCTTTCCGGGAGCGCGCCGTTCGTCTTGCCCTTTCCGCGGGTGTGCGACCAGGTGAAGATGCGCGCCCGTGCTGCGAGCGAATGTCGTCAGCTTGCGCATCGCCTCCTTCTGGGCCGAAAGCGCACCAGCGCCGTCCTCCGGAACGTCAGTCATCATCAGGCTGTCGATCACGAAGTGCCGAATGCCGTAGCGGCGGTAGCCGTAGCCGAAAACATCGAGCAGACGATCGATCGACGCGTTGCCGAGCAGGTTGAAGATCCACGTGCGATCGCGCAGCCAGTCCCCCATGGCATCGAGGTAATCGAGCGTCGGGCGATCGACCCCGCCCAGTTGCTTCGCCATACGCTTACCCTGCTGCTCCGGCTTCATCTCGCCCGAGAACACGCAGACGCGCTCGTTCTGCAGCATGAGCCCGATGAGCACCTGATTCAGCATCAGCGACTTGCCGTGACCGTTGTAGCCGGTCCATATCGTGATCTCGCCGGGCCGGAACTCGAACCAGTATTGCGGCGTGCCGCAGAATGCGAGGACCGCGTTGGTGATCGCATCGCGGGCGGGATAGAACATCGCCTTCACGCCGTCCCAGAAGTCCGCGAGCGAGCGCAGTTCCTCCGGATCGAACGGTTGCGCCTTGCGCACGCAATGCTCGAAATCTTCGCCGCCGGCTCCGGCAAGCAGGTACTCGTTCGCATCCTTTGAGCCGTCGAACAGCACGATGCGGCAGCGCTCGAGCCCTAGACGATTGGCCACCTCCCGCACGCCTTTCTGCCCCGCCGCGTCGTTGTCGTAGCACAGCAGGATCTCGCTGAAGCGCTCCAGTCGCTCCCAGTCGGAGTCGATCCACTGGTGATTTCCTGCCCCCGCGTTCACCGACAGAGCCGGGATACCGGCCTGGTGCAACGTCATCGCGTCGATCTCTCCTTCGCAGATCGCAATGACGCGCTGCTTGGGCTCGATCAGGTGCCAACCGAACAGGCACGGTTCCGCGCCTGCTTCCTGCCGCATGTCGTGCTTGTCCGCGATGTTCCGGTGCTTCGCGTTGATGAACTCGCCGTCGCGCATGTACGGGAACACGCAGTAGGTCTTGCCGTTACGCTCTTGCTCCGCGATCTTGAAAGCCGCGATTGTCTCGGCTGTGAGTCCGCGCGACAACAGCCATTCCAGGCCGCCAGCCGTTGCGGTATGGCACTTCGGCTTCTCCGGACGCTTGTACGTCGGCCGCGCAGGCCGTTCGGGCATGGTGTCACGCACGCCCATGTACGCCTTCGCCTCGCGCATGGCTTCAGCGGTAGACAGGCCGCGGCATGCTGCCCACAGGTCCAGCAGGTCACCGCCCTCTCCGCTCGAGAAGTCCTTCCAAAGCCCGCGCTTGGCACCAGCCACCCGCACCGACAGCGACTTTCCAGTTTCGCCCGCCACCGATCCGACTTTCCACTCCTGCCCGGCCTTCTTGCCGTTCGGCAGCAGGTACTCGGCGATGTCGATCGCACGGTCGGCCATGACCTGGCTGAGTTCCTGCGCGTTCATGCGGGCTCTCCTTCCGACCACGGCTCGACGTAGACGCCCTGAATCGGGCGAATGGGTCGAGCTTGTCGCCACAGGTGCGCGTTGCCCTCGGTGCAGCCAGCGTTCTCCGCCTCCCAGCGTTTGCCGAAGCCTGCGATGGCCCACCACTCGGCTGCAGACAACGCCGCAGGCGTAGGCAGCTGCCCGGCGTAGTTCGCGTAGTTCGTCGCGTTGAACAGCGTCGCAGGCCGGAGGTAATCGGCCATCTTCGGGTCATTCGCCCACTGCGCCACCTTCGCGTCGATCACGGCCCGACACTCATCCGCGGTCGCACCTTCCGCGATCCTTGCACGGACAAGCCTGAGGTTCGACTCGACCGCCCGGTACGCATGCCCCGAGCGATCGTTGAGGTACGCGATGATGGCCGCTGGCTCACCGCCATCGCCGTCACCGACCGACGTGCCAGCACCTTCCTCCGCCTGCTCCCCTTCATCGGCAAAAAGCCCGGGATCGTCGGGCTTGCCCGACAAGGGTTTTTCTTTTATCTCCTGCTCCTGCTCCTGTTCCTGATTGTCGGAAGAAAACGGGGATGGCTTCGGGGAAGGCTTAACGGAAGGCTTCGGGGAAGGCTTTCGACAAGACTCGACGAAAGCCTTCGCGTAAGCCTCCGAAGCCGCGTCCAGATTGGCTCTCAGGGTTTCGTATGCCTCTCTTTTTAGGTCGCATTCGGGCACCAAATCCCACTCGTCGCGCCACGACTTGATGACGTTCGGAGACTCGGGTCGATTGCACCGAATTGCGTTCGGAATCCACACCACTTTTGCCTTCCAGTCGGCTTTCACCAAGCCTAAGCGGAAGGCTTCCGCGAAGGCTTCGTCGAAGGCTTCCGTGGTCCAGTTCAGCTCGTCCGCGAGCGCGGCGCGACCTGCGCGGAAGAGACCCGGAATGGGACCGGTCTGCGGGCCGGTCAACAGGAAAAGCCATAGACCCTGACCACAGGGCGGCAGCGGGCTCAGCGCGCGAAACTTCTCGTCGCTCCATATGCGGACCTCGATTTTCCGGTAGCGCGCCCGCTTTTCGGGCTTGGGCGCACGATCGCCCGTCGGCTGTTGCTTTGCCATGTTCAGTACCTGCCGAGTTCGAGGCGATCGAAGATGCGCTGCGTCTTGGCCAGGCTAATCCAGCCGCGGCAGTAAGCCAGCACGAGTAGGTGTTTCAGGGCGTATTTCATCGACGAGACACCTACCTTCGAGGGGAATGGGCGCGCACCCGCAGCCGTGACAGAATCGGCAACTCTCACATCGCCTCCTGACAAGGAAGGGGTACGCATGGATTTCTGGACAGCATTCATTACCTTGGCACTCGCATTCGCCACCGCCGCGGGCAGTTGCGCGGTTTCCGTCCCCAAGCTATTCGACGCGGCGCTTCCATCGCTGAAGCGGATCAATGGCCGCCTCTGGCTCGCTGCCACGGCGTTCTTCATCGGCGCCGTTTTTGAAGAATCTTTGATTAAGGACGCAATCGGCGCCGACCCCGGCGTGAGCCTCACGAAGCTGAACCATGCGTTGGGTCTTGGAGCTAAGGCTTACCTGATCGCGATCACCTATTGGGTGATCGGCCTTGCAAGCACGAGTACCTACAACCTCTTGCACAGCACGTCCACGGGCAGTCAGCCAGACGGGCAGCAGCGAGACGAAACAGCACCAGAGAAGCCAGCAGGCGAATCCTGACTTAGCTCTCATCGCTTGCTCCGCTAGGCAACAACCGATTCGTCGGACACCGCGACTTTTCGCCGTGAGGTCGTCTTGAATAGGTCGGGGTAAAGGTCCTGACGGCGAACGCCGGTGGCCTTTTCAAATGCGATCAGGCGCTTCAGAGGGACCTCGCCGGTGTTGCACCACTTGGAGACTGCCTGTGACGTACAGCCGATCTTCTTAGCCACAGCGGTCTGGCCGCCCGCGACCTCGACAGCCCTTTTGAGTTCTTCCGGCGTCATTCCATTACTCGCGAAAGTTTCAATACAACTGAAAGTTACAACAACATGCAGGGAATTGCAACAGCGAATTTCAATGGACATTGAAACCTATAGTTGTAGAATCACAGCATGGACAAACAAGAGATTACCCAGACGCTCTCAAAACTCATCGCCGCTGCACGCGAAGCAAAGGGGTGGAATCAGTCTGAGCTTGCTCGCGCTATGGGCGTAACACCACAAGCGGTTCAGAAGTGGGAGGCGGGGACCGCTGTGCCACGCATGGCCAAAATGGCAGCAATTGCCCGCGTACTAGGAATCAGGGAACAACAGGCAATTGTCGACGCATACGGATTCCAACTCGCGGCGGACAAAGCTCAGACCAAAATACCGATGCCCAAAGCGGTAGAGCGTGAGGATAACTTAGCGAATCTTTCAGACGAGGAGAGGGCTATGCTAGTGATCTTTCGCTCGCTACGCGCAGACCTTCGCGAGACCGCCATTGCACAGATGAAGGCTCTTGCGGTTCTAACGGCATCACGCCGCTCGGCGAGCTAAGCGCGCCGCTTTACCGACGCAGGTCCTGAGCGTCAGCTTGCGTTATGGCATACCGCTATGCGCGAGCATTGCTCTGATGGTCGCCAGCAGGGTCTCAAGCTCTCGTCGATTGCCCGGCTTGAGCAACCGCTCGGCCCAAACCTGTACACCATGATCGATCTTCGCGCCAGGCGGCAAGGTCCGCTCGGGGAGATCTGGTTCGCTTGCAATATCATCGGCGTCGAGCGAAAGCCGGACCCGCTCAATGATCTCGTCGCTCAGGGAGCGGCCATTTTTCTCCGCAGCGGCCTTCAGGCGCCCTTCAAGATCATCCGGAATTTGAAGCTTTAGCCAGCCTGGGGGTACGAAAACGTTCTGCCACTGCTCCAGAAACGACCCCACCACTGCGCTCATTTCTTCGGTGAGAGTTCGCCCCGACGCGGCAGCCCGTCGCCTAAGTATGCGTAGTTCTTCGTCCGTCAGATCGGCTACGAGTTCATGTCTTTTCGCGGGATCGTTAGGGTCGTGTCCATTTATCGGGCCCTCGGCCCGCTCCAGCCACAGCGGAGAGACGTCCAGAGCCGCCGCCATCTTGTGCAGAGTTTCGGGGCGGGGCGTTGCCTTGCCCTTCTCCCAGCGAGCCACTTGAGTCGCGGCGACACCAAGCTGTGTTGCCAATTCAGCTTGACTCATGCCCTGGGCTGCGCGCGCGCGCACGATCCGCGAGCCAATAGGTTCAGATTCGTTCATTTTGGTCAAAAAAGGCTTTACACGTGCTTGTGCAGTGGATATGCTAAACCTAAATAGACTTCAATGTACTTTTATTAACACTGAGTGTGGCATATGGACGACAAACGCACCGAAACCATCGCCGTCAAAGTGCGGCCCGAACTACGCGAATGGCTTGCTCGGCGAGCAAAAGGGGAGCTCCGCACGATGTCGGCGGAGGCGTGCCTGCACCTCGAGGCCGCTTTTCGAAAGGAACGCGATCAGATACCGCAACAAATCAGCCGTGGAGAAGACAGCATCAACTGATCCACCAAAAAGAAAAAAGCCGCGACCAGCCTTCGCAGGGCTGACGCGGCTCTCCCGGGAAATCAGCGTTCGCAGCGCCACTTCCCTAATCTCTAAGCATTGGACGGAACCATGCAAAAAGACACTACCTCGCAGAGGCAGGTGGGAACACCCACGCGACACACTGTAGCAAATGCTACGCACTTACTCAATGAGTGCTCGCAAGATGCTATCCGCGTCACTCGCGAAGATTCTCTGATGGGCCACAGTGCAAATGCAATGCGCTGGATCGGCGACAACATCGGCCAGCCGGCCGGCACCAAGATCGAGATCGTCTTCGCCGAGGCGGACGGCACTCAAGTCCGTGCCTCGGTCGCCAGCATGCTCATCATGAGCAACCGCATCCAGCCCGACGAGCGGCACCGCATCCTCAGCGCCCTCCGCCATCAGGCAGAACGTGGCGAACTACATCCCGAGGATCTGCAGGCATACCGCGCGTGGGAGCAGACCAACTGCACCGCGGCCGCGCTCAACGTTGGCCAGGTCACGTCCCTGCTGTTCTCGCTGAATTGGGCCGGCGAGAAGTGTGAAGCCGCCCACGACTTCGAACAGTTCCACGTGCTGGCCCTCGAACTCATGCCGCGCATGGCGTTGGTTCTCGAGCGCGCGGTCGAGCGCATGGGCTGTGCTCCGACCGGTCTGTTCGCCGCCGTGGAGGCCGCTCATGACTAACACGCTGCTCACGCGCAACGAGTGTCTAGGCGTAGCGCAACCAGAAGTGGTCCAGCTCATGGCGTGGATCGATCTTCACGACCGCCCTGCACTCACGCAGTTCGATCCTCAGACTGGCGAGCTCGTCGTCTACTCGATCGAGATCAAAGCCGGCAAACCGGTCGAAGTCTCCGAGCGCATTGCGGCCACGCTGCAGGCCGCCCGCGCGGTACTCGGATATTGAGGGACGCCGAACATGCACGAACTTACCAAGCCCCACAGTTTCGTCAGCGACGCGGCATTCGATTTGGCGGCCAGTGGCGGGCTGCCGCCCAAGCACTCTCTGGAATTCTTGAACCTGCTCGATACCGTGCGCGATGTCGCAGCCGGGACATCTCTCGTGCTTCGCATGGTGGTCAATGCAGACGTCATGGATGCCTGCGAAGGTCCGAAGCCGCAGATCTCGCGCACCGACCTTTTCATGCTGCAGACGCTCTGCCAAGCAGCCCAAGGCATGATCGAATCTCGTGTCGAAAAGCTTCTGGATGACATCAACGACGCGGCTGAAACCTACGAGGCGAGCCATGGATGAACACCGTTGGCAACTCCCGTGGACGGGTGACAGCATCGGCAGAAGCGCGACTGAACCCGCGACGATCGATCTGGTCAACGCCAATCTCGAACTGGTCTCCGTGTCCGTCAAGGAGGCTTTGGCACGGCTCGACCGCATCAAGGTTTGCGGTCGCGCACGAATCATCACCGGCCTGCGCCACGCGGCCGAGAACGGCACGCTGCATCCGGACGACCTCGCGGCATTCCGCAACTGGGAGGCAAGTCATGGCTGACATCATTCGCCTGCCGAATGCGGCGGCGGCGCGCGTATTGCAAAAGCGCGGCCGCGGGCGTCTGCCCAAGTCGGTCGCGACCCTCTGGAGCGCGCGTGCTGCGCGAGCTCAACGGCTGGAGGTGGAGGCGGCGGGGAGTCTCCACCCGGAGCCAAACGGCCGGATCGTCATCACGCCGCTGCCCGATGGGACGTGGGAGTGTCTCTCCTACGGCTGCTTCGCACGGGATGCGGAGCGCGCATGGGACGTGCTCCGATCCGTCACCGCGCACTTTGAATCTGAAATCGCCATGTCACGCAGCCAGCGCGGCCGTGCACTGTCACTCGTAACGGAGGGGAAGAAATCATGATGATGATGCTGAAAGAACTCCGTATCCCGGAGCAAACGACCACGATCGACATCGTGAGCGCTATCGAGAATTCGCTGCTGCAGTTGAGCGGCGCGGTGGTTGTCGCCAGACGCGTCGCAGGCCATGACGATGACGAAGCGCTGATGAATATGCTGTGGGGCGTCGAGGGCCACGTGTTCGAGTTGCAGGCGGCGTTCGACGCGCTGCGTGCGCGCCAGCGGGCCGCTCACTCTGACATCGACCGGCTCCGCAAGGTCCTCGATCGCGTGTCGCCAGAGGCGTTGGCCGCCGCGGGCATCTTTCCGCTCGCCGACGCCAACTGCGGCGACGACGAACTGCGGAAATTCGTGGACGAAGCGGATGATGTCGCGGCACTGTCGGAGGTCGCACATGGCTGAGCAGACTCAACAGCAGCATCGGCTGATTCGCCTGCCTGATGTATTGAAGCGCGTGGGCCTCAGCCGCACCAGCGTCTACACCCGCATCCAGGCAGGCACCTTCCCCTCGCCCATTAAGATGGGCTACTCGAGCAGGTGGGTGGAATCGGAAGTGCAGGCTTGGATCGATCAGCAGATCGCTGCGACGCGAGATTCAGCGTAACCTCGTTCCTTGAGCACACAGCGGCGGCCAGTGCGCCGCCGTTTCTCATTCAGGCACGCGGCCAACCAGCGCAACCGGAGACTACATGCCAGCAGAAATCACGCACCCATGGCAGCGCATGTCCGCACACAATGTGAAGCGCGCAACAATGCTTTGGCAAACCATCCAACGCGGGGCTGAGTCATCAGGCTTTTCCGTCTGCATTGAGGGAAACCGCACTTACGTCGCGCGCGACGGCTTCAGAATGTGGGCCCGTCTAATCGATCCGTCTGCCAAGGCGCAGGACATCGTGAATGCGCGCGCACAAAAGAGACCTAGCTCGCTAAAACTGGTTTTTACAGGCGGCTGGGCATCAGCTCGGTTTGAGGACAAGCCAGGCAGGCCACTGGAAGGTCAAATCCGGGAGATATGGAATCGCCTTAGCAGCGCAATTCGTCGAGAGGTAATCGAGGGCAAGAAGTTTGAAGCATCCCTCAGCGAGATGCGAGCACGCGAGGCAACTCGATTGGCAAAGGTTGCCGAGGCGTCAGCGCTAGAGAATGCGCGGAAAGAAGAAGAACGCGTCATGGCAGAGCGACGCGCGCAGCTCATCCTCGAAGCAGATCGATGGGGCCAGGCAACGCGTATCAGATCATATCTTGCGGCCGTGCGCGCAGCCTCTGCGGCGGCAGACCCAGAAGTTGCATGCGCGTTGAGCCGATGGACCACATGGGCCGAGTCCGTTGTTCTCGAACTAGACCCATTGCCGGGGCGGGTAGCCCGGATTGATGAGGGCGAGTGGAAATCCGAAGCTTCGACGGACCCCGCACGCCCAGACTAGACCATAGATGCCGGCGCAACTTGGCCGGGGCCAATGCACAGGGGCCCATCCAAGTCCAGCATGTCGGCATAGTTCTGAAGCATCTCCCTTCGCTCTTGGAGGTACTCCGCTCGGTTGTAAGCCGCCTCGACCTTATCGCTGATCTCGTGCGCCAATGCGCGCTCGATCACCACGGTACGGTAGCCTGCCTCATTCAGGATGGTCGATCCGAGCGCGCGGAAGCCGTGGCCTGTCATACGGCCCCGATATCCCATCGACCAAAGCGCGTAGAGCATCGCGTTCTCGCTCATCGGCCTGTCGCCCTTCCGCTCATGCGGGAACAGGTACTCGCGATCCCCGGTGTATCCCCGCAACTCCTTCAAGGCTTCGACGGCCTGGCGGCTTAGCGGCACGTCGTGCGCGCGATTTGCCTTCATCCGCGTCGCGGGAATACGCCAGACGGGCGCCTCCCCGTCGAGATCATGAAACTCTGCCCACGTCGCGCCGCGGATTTCCTTTGTCCGGGCCAGCGTAAGCATGGTCAGTCTGAGCGCGATGCGGACAATGATGCCTGGATACGCGCTCATGACTCGCAACAGTGCTGGCAGTTCCTCCCGGCTTATACAGGCGAACGACTCGGTAGGGTTAATCTTCAGAGCCTGAGCGCGGAGCTTGGTGAACTCCTTGGCGACGAGCGGCACCGGATCACGGTCGATGTACTCGCGCAGGACTGCGAACTGGAAGACGCCGGCTAGGCGTTGACGAACTCGCCGCGCGGTCTCTGCCTTCCCTTCTGCAAGCATTTTCTGAAGGACGGCGAGGATGTCGGCGGTCCCAATCGTTCGCATCGGCTTCGCTCCGATGATTGGGAGGACGTGATCCCGTAACGACTGCCAGTTCTGGTGCGCGTGCTGCACGGACCAGCCGGAGCGATATGCCTCGATCCACTCTTCGACCACAACGGCCAACGTACGCTTCGCGTCGCCGGCGGCTATCTTCTTCGCCTGCGCCTCGGCGAGGCGTGCCGCTCTGACTTCCCGGGCCGCGGTCCGAGCTTGTTCGGCCTCAAGCTTGAGTCGGGCTGACTCCGCCTGTCGATGCGCGGCCGGGTCCAGACCGCGACTCAGCATGTCTCGCAACTCATCCCGCCGCTCGCGCGCCTCGGAGAGCCGCATCGTGACCCGCTCTGTGCCCTTCTTCCGATAGACACCGACCTGCGTCAGCTTCTCCTTCCCGTCGAGCGTGTAGCGCACGCGCCAGTACATCGAACCGTCCGGGTTGACGAGCAGGAAGAGCCCGCGCTCGTCGTAAATCTTGCGGGCTTTCTCTCCAGGCTGTTCGTTCTTGAGCTGGATCTCGGTGAGTCGTGGCATCGCCCTCGTCCTCGGGGTACAAAGCTCGCGTTCGCGCTTGCTTGGGGTACCCCGCGTATCGTTGATGAGACCAGTTTACCCCACTATGTACCCCGGATTTTTACCGGCTGTGGATGGACGACTACGCACGACTTAGGACAGCATATTGCCTGCAAACCCTTGCTGCATAAGGGATAGAAAACAAAAAAGCCGCCCAATTGGACGGCTTCGGATGACTTCGTACTTGTTCTTGGCGGAGAGAGGGGGATTCGAACCCCCGATAGGCTATTAACCTATACACGCTTTCCAGGCGTGCGACTTAAACCACTCATCCATCTCTCCGGGAAGTCCGCGATTATAGCAGAGCCACTCGCGCTGTCCAGAGGCGCCCTACCCGCGCCGAAGATAACTCACCAGCCGGTCGATCACCGGTGCGTTCCGTGGCGTAATCAGGCTCACGATGATGGCCGCGGCAAAGCCTGCCGGCACGCCGAATGCCCCGGACGCGATGGGGTCCACGCCGAACCAGCGGTTGCCGAAGATCCCCGTGATGCGCGTGAAGAACGGATAGTTGACGAAAATGTAATAGACCGCGACCGCCAGTCCCGTGGCCATCCCCGCCACCGCCCCGGCCGCTGTCGTCCGCCGCCAGAAGATGGCCAGCACCAGCACCGGAAAGAAGCTCGACGCCGCCAGCGAGAACGCCGCGCCGACCAGGAACAGGATGTTCCCCGGCCGTAGCGACGTCACGTACGACGCAAACAGCGCCACCCCCAGCAGCACGATCTTCGCCGTCGTCACCCGCCGCTGATGACTCGCCTGCCGATCGACCATGTGGTAGTACACGTCGTGCGACAACGCATTGGCGATCGTCAGCAGCAGCCCGTCGGCCGTGGACAGCGCCGCCGCCAGCGCGCCCGCCGCGATCAAACCCGAAATCACGTAAGGCAACCCGGCAATCTCCGGCGCCGCCAGCACGATCATGTCCGGCTGGATCAGCACCTCGGCCCACTGCACGATGCCATCGCCGTTCATATCCCGAATGCCGAACACGGGCGGATCCACCTTGCGCCACTGCACGACCCACTGCGGCAGATCGCCATACGACGTGCCCACCAGATGGTGAAAGAACTCGTACTTGACCAGCGCCGCCAGCGTCGGCGCGGAGACGTATAGCAGCGCGATGCAGAACACCGCCCACGCCACCGAATTGCGGCTCTCGCGCACCGACGGCGTCGTATAGAGCCGCGTCAGGATATGCGGCAGGCTCGCGGTCCCAAGCATCAGGCAGAACACCAGCAGCACGAAGTTCAGCCGCTTGGTCGCGCGCTCCTCCTCGGTCGCCGCCGGATAAGGCTCCGTCGACGGCGTCGAGGGCTGGCTCCGTGCCAGCGCCTCGTCGCGCATCAGCGTCCATTGCTGAAGCGCATCGGCCGCGTCCACCGGAAACGTCGCCCGCTCCCGCTCCACGGTCTTGATCTCGCGCAACGGCGCATTCCGTACCCGCAACTCCAGCAGCCGCGCATCGAGCGCGGCGCGCTCTTCGTCGAACGACTGCGGCAGACGCGCGATCCGCTCGTCCAGCGCCCCCGCCTGCCGGCGAAAGATCTCGCGGACCTGGATCTCGGCCGGCGACTGTTCGAGCGCCTGCTCCTGCCTGTCCAGCTGACTGAGCAGCGACCCATAGCTGACCTGCGGCAGTATCTCGCCATGATGCTTCCAGGCAATCAGCGACACGGTCAGCAGAAACGCGACGATCAGCATGATGTACTGCGCCACCTGCGTCCACGTCACCGCCCGCATGCCGCCGAGAAACGAACACACCAGAATGCCCGCCAGCCCGAAGAACACCCCGACCGCGAACTCCACGCCGATAAAGCGCGTCACGATGAGCCCCACGCCCTGGATCTGCGCAACCAGATAGACGAACGAACACAGCGACGCCGCCAGCACCGCGATCGCCCGCACGGGCAGATTGCCGCCCGGCTTGCCATTGCCATACCGCGCCGCCAGGAAATCGGGAATCGTGTAGCCGCCATACTTGCGCAGATACGGCGCAAGCAGAAACGCCACGAGGCAATAGCCGCCGGTCCAGCCCATCACATAGGCCAGCCCCTCATACCCAGAGGCAAACAGAATGCCCGCGAGCCCGATGAACGATGCCGCGCTCATCCAGTCCGCGGCAATCGCCATGCCGTTGAACATCGCCGGCACGCGCCGCCCCGCGACGTAATACTCGTTGAGGTCCGAAGTCCGGCAGATCAGCCCGATGCACGCATAGATCGCGATCGTGACGAAGAGGAACACATACCCAAGCCACAGCGCATCGGCATTGGAGTGCTCGAGCAACCCCATCATCGCGACGAAGCCCAGCAGCCCCAGCGTGAAGAGGCTGTAGTAGAGCATCAACCGGCGGCGGAATTTCGACTGCGCGTCAGACATGAAGGTGGCGACCGATGAAGAACGCGCTCGGCAAAATGCCAGACAAGCGCGGACAGAAAAGCGCCCCTCTCCCGCTAGGCGGCAGAGGGGCGCATGGCGTCAGGCACTCGGCCCAGCCTCGGCGGACAGAACTTACTGTGCCTGCTTCAGCTGATCGAGAATCGCCGGATTCTCGAGCGTGGACGTGTCCTGCGTAATCTCTTCGTTCTTGGCCAGAGACCGCAGCAGACGACGCATGATCTTGCCCGAGCGCGTCTTCGGCAGGTTGTCGCCAAAGCGGATGTCCTTCGGCTTGGCGATCGGACCGATCTCCTTGCCCACCCAGTTACGCAACTCGGCCGCAATCTTCACGGCCTCTTCGCCCGTCGGCCGCGAACGCTTGAGCACGACGAACGCGCAGATCGCCTCGCCCGTCATGTCGTCGGGGCGGCCCACCACGGCGGCCTCGGCCACCAGCGAGTTCGCCACGAGCGCGGACTCGATCTCCATCGTGCCCATGCGGTGGCCCGACACGTTCAGCACGTCGTCGATGCGGCCCATGATCGTGAAGTATCCGGTGTCCTTGTCGCGGATCGAGCCATCGCCCGCCAGATACAGCTTGCCGCCGAGTTCTTCCGGGAAGTAGCTCTTCTTGAAGCGCTCCGGATCGCCCCAGATCGTCCGGATCATCGACGGCCACGGACGCTTGACGACGAGAATGCCGCCGCTGCCGTTCGGCACGTCCTGCCCGGTCTCGTCCACGATCGCGGCCATGATGCCCGGCAGCGGCAGCGTGCACGAACCCGGCACCAGCGGCGTGGCACCCGGCAACGGCGTGATCATGTGCCCGCCGGTTTCGGTCTGCCAGAACGTATCGACGATCGGGCAACGCTCGCCGCCGATATTCTTGTAGTACCACATCCATGCTTCCGGATTGATCGGCTCGCCCACCGTGCCCAGCAGGCGCAGGCTCGACAGATCGTACTGGCGCGGATGAATCTTCTCGTCGGCCTCGGCCGCCTTGATCAGCGAACGGATCGCGGTCGGCGCGGTATAGAAGATCGACACCTTGTGGCGCTGGATCATGTCCCAGAAGCGGCCGGCATTCGGGAACGTGGGCACGCCCTCGAACACGACCTGCGTCGCGCCCGCCGCCAGCGGACCGTACGCGATATAGGTGTGCCCCGTGACCCAGCCGATATCGGCGGTACACCAGAACAGGTCGTCCGGCTTGATATCGAACGTCCAGCGCATCGTCATGAGCGCCCACAGCAGATAGCCGCCCGTGCTGTGCTGCACGCCCTTCGGCTTGCCGGTGGAACCCGACGTGTACAGCACGAACAGCGGATGCTCGGCATCCACGGGCTCGGCCGGGCACGTATCCGGCTGGCCGGCGGACACATCCTCCATCCAGCGGTCACGGCCTTCGGTCCAGGCGACCTTGCCGCCCGTGCGGCGATACACGACCACATGCTTCACGGCTTCGCAGCCGCCCAGCGCGAGCGCCTCGTCGGCAATGGCCTTCAGCGGCAGCGCCTTGCCCCCGCGCATCTGCTCGTCCGCGGTAATCAGCGCCACGGCGCCGACGTCCACCAGACGCTCCTGCAGGGACTTCGCCGAAAACCCGCCGAACACGACCGAATGCGTGGCCCCGATGCGCGCGCACGCCTGCATGGCCACCACGCCCTCGACCGACATCGGCATGTAGATGACCACGCGGTCGCCCTTCTTGATGCCAAGCGCCTTCAGCCCGTTGGCAAAGCGGCTGACGCGCGCGAGCAGCTCGTTGTAGCTGACGCGCGAGACGGCGCCGTCGTCCGCCTCGAACACGATCGCGGTCTTGTCGCCAATGCCCTTCTCGATATTCCGCTCGAGGCAGTTGTACGACGCGTTGATCTGCCCGTCCTCGAACCACTTGTAGAACGGCGCGTTGCTCTCGTCGAGGACCTTCGTGAACGGCTTGTGCCAGTGGAGCAGGTCGCGCGCATGGCGCGCCCAGAAACCCTCGTAGTCGCGGGCCGCTTCGTCGCACAGCGCCTGGTAGGCCTCCATGCTCGGGATCGAGGCGGTCTTGGCGAGCGACTCGGGAGGATTGAAAACGCGATGCTCCTGCATCACCGACTCGATGGCGGACATGAGGTTGTCTCCTGATCTGGATGGAATGCTTTTGGCTGCAAGGTACGCCCGGCGCCTTACTCAAACCTGACGGTCGAAGGAACGGTCTCGCTCGGCGGCATGCTGCGACGCAGCAGCAAGCCGGGCGCGCATGTGCAGTCGGCTCCATTAGGCTAGCACAGCTACAATGCCGCGAGCCACCCGCAATCGCGCAGACCGTATTGCGCCAACGCACGCCTCCCTGCTTCGCCAACGTGTCCTTCCACGCCCTGTTATTGATCGCCGCGATGGCCCTCGTCGGCAGCAACGTCGGCCTCGGCAAGTCCATCATCGCCGAGGTCCCCGTCCTGCTGTTCGCGCTGCTGCGGTTCGTCATCGCCATCGTCTGCCTCGTGCCGTGGTATCGCCCCGCCCGCATGCGCGCGGTCTCGCGCGCGGAATGGCGCAACCTCTTCCTGATGGCGTTCTTCGGCACGTTCGGCTTCACGCTGCTGATGCTCGGCGGCGTGCGGCTGACCAGCGCGATGGCCGCGGGCGTGATCACGAGCACGATCCCAGCGACCGTGGCCCTGCTGTCATGGCTGCTGCTGCGCGAGGCGCTGTCGCGCCGGACCGTCGCCTCGGTACTGCTGGCGGTGGCCGGCATCGCGGTGCTCAATATCGCGCGCGGTGGCGATGACCATGGTGCGGGCCACGCCGCCGATGGCGGCACGCATGCACTGCTCGGCAACCTGATGATCCTCGGCGCCGTGGTCTGCGAATCGATCTACGTCATCCTGTCGCGGCGGCTGTCCCAGTCGCTCGCCGCGATCGAGATCTGCGCGTACACGCACCTGATCGGCGGTCTGCTGATGCTGCCGCTCGGCATCGTGCCGCTGCTGTCGTTCGATGCGGCTGCCGTCTCTCCGCATGTCTGGGCGCAGATCGTCTGGTACGCGCTGTCGGCAAGCATCTTCTCGTTCTGGCTCTGGATGAAGGGCATCCGCCATGTGCCCGCGCAGCTGGCCGGCGTGTTCACCTCGGTGCTGCCGATCGCGGCGGCGGTCTACGGCATCGTGTTTCTGGGCGAGCGGCCAGGCTGGGCGCATGGCGTCGCGCTGGCCTGCGTGCTGGCGGGCATCGCCATCGCCAGCTGGCCCGGGCCGATCGCGCGGCGCGCGATGGCCGCCCCCCGCGCTGAAACAATCGGTAGCGAATCAGCGGGGCCGAAAAGGTAGGGTAAACGGCAGGCAGACGGTACAATCGACGCCGCTTTGAATGTCTGCAACGAATGTCCGCCATCCAACCGTCCGCATCCTCCATGGCCCACACTCCCCTGCGTCCCATCCCCAGCATCATCTTCGCCTCGCGCTGGCTGCAACTGCCGCTCTACCTCGGCCTGATCGTCGCGCAGGGTGTCTACGTCTATCACTTCCTGATCGAGGTCTGGCATCTGGTCTCGCATGCGGCCACGTTCGACGAAGCCAAGATCATGCTCGTGGTGCTCGGCCTGATCGACGTCGTGATGATCTCGAACCTGCTGATCATGGTGATCGTGGGCGGTTACGAGACCTTCGTCTCCCGCCTCGGCATCGACAACCACCCCGACGAACCGGAATGGCTCGACCACGTCAACGCCGGCGTGCTCAAGGTCAAGCTGTCGATGGCGCTGATCGGCATCTCGTCGATCCACCTGCTCAAGACCTTCATCGACGCCGAACAGCGGTCGGAACACACGATCATGTGGCAGGTCATCATCCATCTGGCCTTCCTGCTGTCGGCGGTCGCCATGGCATGGGTGGACCGCATGACGTCGCATCCCGCGCCGGCCCACGACCCCGCCGGCACGGCGGGCGCTCCCGCCACGGCCGATCACTGACACCCGTCGGACGGCCCAGGGCGATCGTCCGGCCGCCCGATGTCGCCCCGGCCCCACATCCGGGCACCTCTCGGGCACCTCTCGGGCGCCTCTCGGACACGAAAATGGCTGTCGACGCCTGTATGCAACCGGGCAGCCGCGCCGCGCACGGTGTATCATCCCGGGCTGTGTTTCACCGCAGCCCCACCCCCACAAAATGACAGTCATCAAGCAAGAAGACCTCATCCAGAGCGTCGCCGATTCCCTGCAGTACATCAGCTATTACCATCCGATGGACTACATCACCAGCCTGGGCCGCGCCTACGAGCTGGAGCAGAGTCCGGCCGCGAAGGATGCGATCGCGCAGATCCTGACCAACAGCCGCATGTGCGCCGAAGGCAAGCGTCCGCTGTGCCAGGACACCGGCATCGTCACGATCTTCGTCAAGGTGGGGATGGACGTGCGCTGGGATGGCGCCACCATGGGCCTGACGGACATGATCAACGAAGGCGTGCGCCGCGGTTATACGCACCCCGACAACGTGCTGCGCGCGTCGATCGTGAACCCGCCCGAAGGCGGCCGCAAGAACACCAGGGACAACACCCCGGCCGTGATCCACTATGAAGTGGTCCCCGGCAACACCGTGGATATCCAGGTCGCGGCCAAGGGCGGCGGCTCGGAGAACAAGTCCAAGTTCGTGATGCTGAATCCGTCGGATTCGATCGTTGACTGGGTCCTCAAGACCGTGCCGACGATGGGCGCCGGCTGGTGCCCGCCCGGCATGCTGGGCATCGGCATCGGCGGCACCGCCGAGAAGGCCATGGTCATGGCCAAGGAATCGCTCATGGAGTCGATCGACATCCACGAGGTGATCGCCCGCGGCCCGAAGGACTGGATCGAGGAAATGCGCGTCGAGCTGTACGAGAAGGTCAACGCGCTCGGCATCGGCGCGCAGGGCCTGGGCGGCCTGGCCACCGTGCTCGACGTCAAGATCATGGGCTACCCGACCCACGCGGCCTCGAAGCCCGTGGCGATGATCCCGAACTGCGCGGCCACCCGCCACGTGCACTTCACGCTGGACGGCAGCGGCCCGGCCCAGCTGGAAGCGCCGGACCTGTCGGCCTGGCCGAAGGTGGAATGGGCACCGGACACCGAAACGTCGAAGCGCGTCGATCTGAACACGCTCACCCCCGAGGAAGTCGCCTCGTGGAAGCCGGGCCAGACGCTGCTGCTGAACGGCAAGATGCTGACCGGCCGCGATGCCGCGCACAAGCGCATCGCCGACATGCTGGCCAAGGGCGAGAAGCTGCCCATCGACTTCACGAACCGCGTGATCTACTACGTCGGCCCCGTGGATCCGGTCCGTGACGAAGTGGTTGGCCCGGCAGGTCCCACCACCGCTACCCGTATGGACAAGTTCACCGAGACCATGCTCTCGGAGACGGGCCTGATCTCGATGATCGGCAAGGCCGAACGCGGCCCCGTCGCCATCGAGGCCATCAAGAAGCACAAGTCGGCATATCTGATGGCCGTCGGCGGCGCCGCCTACCTGGTGTCCAAGGCCATCCGCGGCGCGAAGGTCCTGGCCTTCGAAGACCTCG
Organism: Cupriavidus sp. OTU4054; assembly: GCF_038440175.1. Classification (NCBI taxonomy): domain Bacteria; kingdom Pseudomonadati; phylum Pseudomonadota; class Betaproteobacteria; order Burkholderiales; family Burkholderiaceae; genus Cupriavidus; species Cupriavidus sp. OTU4054. Next base: position 77,286 of record NZ_JASATF010000020.1, on the reverse strand, counting down.
GCATGGAAGCCATCTACGAGTTCGACGTCAAGGACATGCCCGTGACCGTCGCCGTGGACAGCTCGGGCACCTCGGTCCACAAGACCGGCCCCGCGGAATGGCAGGCCAAGATCGGCAAGATCCCCGTCGCCACCGCGTAATACATCCCCGATGTCCCCCCTCTCCCCCGGGAGAGGGGCCACTTCACCTCTGCGTTGAACCCCTCCCCGATCGGCGTCTTCGATTCCGGCCTCGGCGGCCTCTCCGTGCTGCGGGAGATCCGCGCGCTGCTGCCGCACGAATCGCTGCTGTACGTCGCCGACTCGCGCCACGCACCCTACGGCGAAAAACCCGAATCGTTCGTCGAATCCCGCACGCTGGACGTCTGCGAATGGCTGGTCGCGCAAGGCTGCAAGGCCCTCGTCATCGCCTGCAATACCGCGACGATGCACGCGGTGCAGGCCGTGCGCGCGCGCTTCACCACGCTGCCCGTCATCGGCGTCGAGCCGGGCCTCAAACCCGCGGCCGCGGCCAGCCGCAGCAAGGTGGTCGGCGTGCTGGCCACCGCCAACACGCTCAAGAGCGACAAGTTCAACCGGTTGCTGGGCACGCTGCAGCACGCCAGCCGCTTCGTCTGCGAAGCGGGACTCGGCCTCGTGCCGATGATCGAGCAGGGAGATATCGACAGCGCCGCGATGCGCGCGCGCCTGCAGTCGCTGCTCGCGCCGATGCTGGACGCGGGCGCCGATACGCTGGTGCTCGGCTGCACCCACTATCCGTTTCTGACGCAAACCATCCGCGAGATGGTCGGTGACCGGCTGACCATCGTCGATACCGGCGTGGCCATCGCGCGCCAGCTTGCGCGCAAGCTCGCCGAGTTCGATCTTGCCGCCCCGTCCGACGCCGCACCGCGAGACCGCTATGTCTCCACGCGCGACGCCGCGCATCTGCGGGCCATGGCGGCAGCACTGCTCGGCGTCGATGCGGCCGCCGAAACTGTGACGATCGGTACCGACCTCACTGCGTAAAGCCGAGCGGCCGATGCTGCCGCACCTCGGGCTTCACCGCATGCTCCTGCCGCAGCTGCGCCAGAAACTCGTCGGCCGTCAGCGCTTCCCCCAGCACCACGCCCTGCCGCTTGACCGTCGCGAAGTCGCCGGGCGTCAGGCAGTCCATCGCCAGCAGCTCGGCGCGAATCGCATCGGTCAGGGCCGCCTCGTCGCCTGCCAGCGCTTCCTCGACGAACATCCGTACCCGCTGCGCGGGCTGCAGTGCCTGAAAACGGATCTTGAACGAGAAGCGCCGCAGCGCCGCTTCGTCGATACGATCGAACAGGTTGGTCGTGCAGATGAAGATGCCGTTGAAACGCTCCATGCCCTGCAGCATCTCGTTGACCTCGGACACCTCGTAGTTGCGCACCGCGCGCTGCCGGCTCTGCATGAAGCTGTCGGCCTCGTCGAGCAGCAGCACCGCGCCGTCCTCTTCCGCGCGCGCGAACATCGCGGCGATCTGCTGCTCGGTCTCGCCCACGTACTTGCTCATCAGGTCCGATGCGCGGCGGATCATCAGCGGCAGGTCGAGCGCGCTCGCGATATGTTCGGCCAGCGCGGTCTTGCCGGTCCCCGGCGGCCCGTAGAAACACAGCGTGCCGCGCTGCCGCGCCCCGAGCGCGGTAATGATCTTGTCCACGGCAAAACGCGTCTCGAGGTGCAGGTTGTCGAGCCGATAGTGCGTGACCACCGCGCGCGCCTCGGCCTCGGGCCGCATGCCCATCGCGCGGTCGGCATGCTCCAGTTGCCGCAGGATCAGCGCCTCGGTCGGCTCCTCCACGCTCGGCCGCGCGAGCTCGACGAACCGCGCCGCCGATTGCACCTGCGCCGGCGTCAGCGTCTTGCGCGCGGCCAGCGTGGCAATGAACGCATCGCTCACGTCGAGCGCGCCCAGATGCTTGCGGATGATGTTCTCGCGCACGAGTGGCGGCGGAATCTTGAGTTCCAGGTGGAACTGAAAGCGACGCAGATACGCGGGATCGATCTGGCGGATCGAATTCGAGATCCAGATCACGGGCACCGGATTCTGCTCGAGCGTCTGGTTGACCCACGCCTTGCCGTTCACGGACGCGCGCGTATCCTCCTGCCCGAACAGGCTCATCAGCTCGCGCGCGCTGCCCGGAAACACGTCCTCCACCTCGTCGAACAGCAATGCCGTGCGCGGCCGCCCGCGCAGAAAGGCCTGCGATACCTGCAGCGATCGATAGCGGTCGCGCCCGGACAGGCTGTTGCCGTCGCGATCGAGGCAATCGACCTCGTACAGTTCGCACCCCGCCTCGCGCGCGATCAGCCGCGCGAACTCCGTCTTGCCGGTACCGGGCGGCCCGTAGATCAGCACGTTCACGCCGGCCGCGCTCTGGCGCGTGGCGTTGCCGAGCAGCGCGGACAGATACCGCGCATCGGTTTCCACATGCGGATAGTCGCCCGTGCCGAGTGTCGGCGCCGCGGCGGGCCGCGTGAAGACGGCCATCATCTCGGCCTCGGTCGCATAGTTGCCGAGCAGCACATGCAGCAGCCGGTCGGACAGGCGCATCAGGTCGCCCAGATCGGTCACGCTGTTCTCGGGCAGCGGCTGCTCGATCAGGTTCAGCGTCTCCAGCCGCGAGCCGGGCCGCAGCGACATGGCCACCTCCCCCGCGCTCGCACCGGTCAGTCCCGCGAGAATCTGGAACGCCTCCTGGCTGTGCGCGACCTTGCAATCGACCATCACCGCGCGCAGGTCGCGCTTGTACTTGGCCAGCGCCGCATAGAGCAGCAGCTTGCGTTCATGGTCGGGCAGGTTGAGCACGTGACTCAGCATGTCGATATTGCGCACGAGCAGCACGCGCTCGCCCTGCAGGCGCCCCGCGATCGCGGAGGCCGACGCGTCGAACACCGCGAACATGTCCTTCGCATGGTGCTTCACGTACTCGTCGAGGTAATAGAACAGCGCGCTTTCGTCGAAGGCGCTGTTCCACTGGCCATGCCGGTCGAGAAATTCCTCGGGCGTCAGGCGCGAGGCGCCCTTCCACGCGGGCATGTCGGCGCAGCGCGCGGCGAGGAACCGCTGCACGCGCAGCACCACGCCGTATGGCCACACCATTTCCTGCGCGCTCACGGTCAGCACGTCGTTGATATTGCTGCGCAGGTTGAAGCGCGGGCCCAGCGTGCAGACCACGCGCAGCGCAAACTGCGCGCACATCCAGTCGAGCGCGGAACTCGACGCCGCCCCAGTCGTCGGACGTAGCAGCGTGGAGCGATCGTCTTCGGCGAAGCGTGTGAAGTCCATGCCTGTTCCCTTCGCACGGGATGTGGCCGGCGGACCCTTGTCGCGTCGCGCCTGCCTACCCGGTTACGTTCGCGGTGTTCTCTCGCAGTCTGTTAATCGTAGCGCGCTTTAGGATTTGCGTGACATCCGCGAGAACCCGCGCAGGGCGCGTCGCACGGACGTTTGGAGCGGGCGGCCACATTGCGGAATGGAAGCTTCGGCCACAACGATCCGCTGCGTGCATTGCACAATGCGCAACAAATAAGAATCATTATCGTTTATACTGCTGCGCTGATAACGCTGCCCCAGAGTGGCGCTTCCCCTTCGGATTCGTGTATTTCGAAGTGCCTTTCGGAGCGTTTATCATGGAACTGCTGCTTAGCCTGCTGGTTGGTTGTGGCATCTCGCTGATCCTGTTCTATCGCAAGTAACGCGCGGTAGTTCTAGTTGCCCTTCACATGTTCGATCAACGTTTTCTCAAGATCACCGTTGCTGTTCTGCTGTTTCACGCGGGGCTGCTGTACCTGATCCAGAGCGGTCTCGGCCGCAAGATGACCGAGGCGATCATCGCGCCGGAAATCATCGCCCATATCATTCCGATGGAGCCGCCCAAGGCGCCGCCCGCGCCGGAGCCTCCCAAGGCCAAGCCCGAGACGCCGCCCAAGCAGGTGAAGGTGGTCACGCCGCGCCCGACGCCGCAGCCGCCGAAGCCCGCGATCGAGCCGGCGCCGTCGCTGCCGCCGTCGCCCACCGCGATCGAGGCACCGCCCGCGCCGCCTGCGCCGCCCGCGCCCGAGCCCGCCCCCGCGCCGCCCCCGGTCAGCGCCGCGCCGCGCGCCATCGGCATCGGCGAGGTACAGTGCTCGCAGCCGGCCCCGACCTATCCGCGCCAGTCCATCCGCCTCAACGAGACCGGCACGACGATGATTCGCCTGACGATCGACGAAGGTGGCCGTATCTCCAAATCGAGCATCACGCAATCGAGCGGTTCGTCGCGACTCGACGAGGCCGCGCTCGACGCCGTTCGCCGCATGCGCTGCCAGCCCTATATGGACAACGGCCGGCCGATCTCGGTCACCGCGGTGCAGCCGATCAATTTCGAATTGAAGTAGCCATCCCATCAACGTAAGTGCCCGGTTCGCCCGGATCTCCAAACAACAGACTCATCAGGAACAACCATGCAGGACCTCGGACTCTCCCACCTCTGGACGCAAGGCGATTTCGTCATGCGCGCGACCGCGATCATTCTGCTGATCATGTCCCTTCTGTCCTGGATCGTGATTCTCACGAAGGCGTGGGATCTGGTCCGTCTCAAAAAGATGGCGCATGGCGCGGAAAAGCGCTTCTGGCACTCGGACGAATTCGACCACGCGCTGGAAACGCTGGGCTCGAACGACAGCAACCCGTTCCGCATGCTCGCACTGACCGGCAAGGAAGCCGCGCAGCATCACCGCGCAAGCCAGCCGCAGCTGCATGACGCGATGGATATCTCGGACTGGCTGACGCGCTCGCTCAAGAGCTCGATCGACGAAGCCGTGTCGCGCATGCAGTCGGGCCTCGCCGTGCTGGCATCGGTGGGCTCCACCGCGCCGTTCGTCGGCCTGTTCGGCACGGTGTGGGGCATCTATCATGCCCTGATCGGCATTGGCGCCTCGGGCGTCCCGACCATCGACAAGGTGGCCGGCCCCGTCGGTGAAGCGCTGATCATGACCGCCTTCGGCCTGGCCGTGGCCATCCCGGCCGTGCTCGGTTACAACGCGCTGTCGCGCGGCAACAAGGGCGTGATCTCGAAGCTCAACCGTTTCGCGCACGACCTGCACGCCTACTTCATCACCGGCGCGCGCCTGCGCCCGACCGCCCGTGGCGCCGCCTCCGATGACGCTTCGGTGCGCCTGGCCGTCAAGAACTAAGCTGCAAAGAGGAATCCATCATGGCATTCGGCACGCTCGACGGGGACGATGACGAGGTGATGAGCGAGATCAACATGACGCCGCTGGTGGACGTCATGCTGGTGCTGTTGATCATCTTCATCATCACGATTCCCGTGATCAACCACGCGGTCAAGATCGATCTGCCGCGCGCGACCAACCAGCCCAACGACACGAAGCCCCAGAACATCAACGTGGTCGTCGATGCGCAGGGCAAGGTGTACTGGAACCAGCAGGAGGTCGACCAGCCCACGCTGGAAGCGAACATCGCGCAGGCCGCGCAGCTGCAGCCGCAACCGGAACTGCATCTGCGCGCGGACCGCGACGTCCGCTACGAGGCGGTCGCGGAAGTCATGGCCGCCGCGCAGCATGGCGGGCTGGGCAAGATCGGCTTCATCACCGAGCCCAAGCGCTGAGCGCGGGGGTTTCGGCAAAAAAAAGGCATCCGCATGGATGCCCTTTTTTTATTCGCCGCACGCCACCGACGCGCCGATCGAACAACCGTGTAAATGGATGTGAACACGCTTGTAATGATAACGGTTCTCATTTATGATCGCTCCATCAATCGATCAATGGATCGCGTCTGGAGAAGAACATGAGCACTCTCAGCCTGCCAATGCAGCAACCGCGAGAAGTCTCGCGTCGCCGTCTGTCGCTTCGTCGTGTGGAGGTTGCCCCGCAGCAGCCCCGCCGCGAAGCCTCTTCGGCCATGGCGTCGGTCCGCTCGGCGGTCGCCGCCCTGCCCGCCCGCCTGGAAGCGCTGATGCGCGTGGAAACCATTGCGCCGGCCGCGCAGACGACTGCGCCCGCCGTGCCGCTGGAATCGCTGATGCAAGGCGCGACGACGCTGCCGATCCTGCATAACGGCGACGTCTATACGCTGCGCATCACGCGCTATGGGAAGCTGATCCTGACGAAGTAGGTTCGCCGGATAGAAGACCTGCCGACCTGCCGAAACATCGCCCCGCGGACATTGCGCCCGCGGGGTTTTTCATTGTGCTACGGGCGCCGAATGGCTCAGATGCCCAGCGCGGCAATGCCGGCGCGCGCGATCTGCGCGTCTTCGGTGGACTTCACGCCCGACACGCCGACGGCACCCACGTACTGGCCGTTCACGACGATGGGCACGCCGCCCTCGAGCATGCCCTGCAGGTTCGGCGCCGTCAGGAACGAGTAGCGGCCATTGTTGATCATGTCCTCGTAGATCTTGGACTCGCGGCGGCCCATTGCGGCCGTGCGCGCTTTCTCGGTGGCGATATAGGCCGAGATCGGTGCCACGCCGTCGAGTCGCTGCAGGGCGAGCGGATGGCCGCCATCGTCCACCACGGCGATCGTGACAGCCCAGTTATGAAGCTTGGCTTCCGCTTCGGCGGCCGCAACCAGCTTCTTCACGTCGTCAGCCGTCAGTACGGTCTTTTGCTGCATACCCTCTCCTAAGGTGTGTCATCAAGGTCGAGGCCGCAGTATATCGTGCGACGTGCGCGCGCCCGCCGACAAAGCGCGTCCCATCGCGCCGCCGCTCGCGAACATCGCACAAAAAAAGCCCGCCTGGCGGCGGGCTTCTTCAGCGAGGGGAAATCGCCGGCGGACGATCAGGCGCCGTCCGTGAACGCATCGCGGCGATCGGTCACGCGCGCGCCGTCGGTGAACGGATCGGCCCGGCCATGCGCGCCGTCGGGCACGTAGCCATCGCGATTGCTGATGCGCGCGCCATCGGTGTACGGATCGGGGGCGGCCACGCGGTTCGTGGTGGAGTATGCGTTGTCGGCGTTCATCGGCGCGGCGATGGCCGATGCCGAGGCGGCACCGAGTGCAAGAAGCGCGACAGAAGCGGCTGCGGTAGCAATGCGTTGGATGGACATTTGGGAATCCTCTGCGTTCGTGGACGCTGTTCGTTGGTGACACGGCATCGTTGCAGTGCAGCAGCGATGTCACGAAAGCAGTGTAGGTGGTAACCCTGAGCCACTCGGCCAATGTGATTGATCGGTCTGGTCAAATAAATTGAGCGTCGAATTTTAGTTGGAACCGACACGCGCAATTTCCATTCATCGAATGTCGGAAGATGCTGACGCCCCTCTACCAAAGAACCGTGTGCATCCAACAAAAAAGCCCCCGAAGGGGCTTTTTCGCAGGCATGTATTTCGAATCAACGGTGGCCGTGACCGCCGTGGTAACCGCCGTGATAGTGGCCGTAGCCGCGATAGCCGGGGCCGTAGTAGTAGCGCGGGCCAGCGTAGTAGCCAGGACCGTAGTAGACCGGGGCCGGACGTACCACCACCGGCGGCGGGCCATAGTAGACCGGGGCCGGGGCCACCACGACGGGCGGCGGCGGCGAGTAGTAGGCGGGCGCAGGCGGGTAGTACGCGGGACCGCCGACGACGACGCCAGGGACGCCAATGCCGATGTCCACGTTCACACGGGCCATTGCAGCGCCAGACGCCAGCGCGGCGGCCACACCAAATGCTGCAAGGAACCAGCGTTTCATGATCGTTGCCTCGTAAAGTGAGCTTTGATGAGGCGTATTCTAGCGCTCGGCAAAAATTCAGGTGAAACCGCACGCGCTACATTGTTACCGCCGGTAACAGCCAGATCACATGATGCCGGCGATGCGTCGTGCTTGCGGAGTCGCGCCTAAGCCACCACAATATCGGGCTTGCCATGCGGCCGTGGAGAAATTGGTAGACTCAGCAGACTTAAAATCTGCCGCCTTTCCAGGCTTACGGGTTCGAGTCCCGTCGGCCGCACCAGAGCACCCACTATCGCCCCACCACCGCCCCGCCATCGCCCCGCCCTCGGCCTCGGATCGCCTCAGATCACCGCGTAGCAGAGCAGCGCGCCACCCACCATCAGGAACACGAACAGCACCGCCGCCAGGCCGAGCGGCTTGCGCCCCGCGCGTAGCAGATCGCCGATGCGTGTGTGCAGACCGATCGCGAGCATCGCGCAGGCCAGCATCCAGTTGTCGAGCGCGATCAGCGGCGTCTTCCAGTCCTGCGGCACCAGCGATGCCGAGTTGAGCGCCATCACCGCGACGAACCCCAGCGCAAACCAGGGCACCGCGCGCAGCAGCGCGCGCCAGTCGCGCGCCTTGGCCCGAGCCTCGGCATCGCCCTCGGCAGCCTTGCCCTGCGGCCACAGCGCCATGATCAGCAGCAGCGGACCGAGCGCAAGCACGCGCACCATCTTGGCCACCACGGCCGCATCGGCGGTCGCGTCGCTGACCATCTTGCCCGAGGCAATCACCTGCGCCACCTCGTGCAGCGTTGCCCCCGTGAAGATGCCGAACGCGCGCTCCGTGATCGCCAGATGCCAGTGCTGCGTGGCCAGTTCGTAGAGCCACGGATAGAGCAACATGCCGACCGTGCCGAACAGCACCACGGTCGCGACCGCGACCGCCGTCTGCCGATCGTCGGTACGCACCACGGAGGACACGGCAATCGCCGCCGCCGCGCCGCACACCGCGCTCCCCGCGCTGACGAGAATCGCCTCGCGCCGCGACAGGCCGAAGAACGTCGAGCCCACCCACGTGCCGAGCAGCAGCGTCGCCACCAGCATCGTCAGCGGCACCACGACGCCCGCCGCGCCCAGCGCGGCGATGGCGCCGAACGTCAGGCGCAGGCCGTAGAGCGCCACACCCAGACGCAGCGAATGATGCCGCGCGAGCTGCATGCCCGGGCCGAGCGGCGCGAGCCAGTGCCGCGGCATCGTGTTGGCCGCGACCATCCCCGCGCACATCGCCAGCGTCAGCGCGCTCAGGCCATACCGCGACACCGCCGGATGATCGGCCAGCGTCATCATCAGCCACGCGATGCCGCCCAGCGGAACCAGCGCGATCAGACGCGTCGGCCACGAGGCGACGGCCGGAGCGGAAGGCGTGGACGGCGTGGAAGCAGCGGCGGGCGCGGAAATGGGGTTCGAGGACATGGCAGTGGGGGGAGGTCTGCGTCGATGTCCCTAAGCGTAGTGATCGCCGCTCAATCAGTAAAACGGGTAATATCGTTATGCCTTAACTGTTTTATCGATAGAACAATGGAATACCGCCCGCTTCGTCTCACCCTGCGCCAGCTTTCCGTGTTCGTGGCCGTCGCCCAGCACGGCAGCACCATCGCGGCCGCCGAGGCGCTGGCGATGTCGCAGTCCGCGGTCAGCGCCTCGCTCGCGGAACTGGAACGCGCGCTCGACGGCCCGCTGTTCGACCGGGTGGCGCGGCGGCTCAGCATCAACGAATCGGGGCGCCAGTTCTTTCCGCGCGCGCTATCGCTGCTCGACCAGGCACACGAGCTCGAGCGCTTCTCCGCGCAAAGCGGCGTCGCACTGCGCATCGCCGCCAGCAATACCATCGGCAGCTACATCCTCCCGCCTCTGCTCGCGGGCTTCCGCAACGCGCAGCCGGGCCCCTGCTCACTCGACCTGCGCATCGGCAATACGCAAGACGTCCTGCAGTCGCTGCTGCAGTTCGAGGTCGATATCGGGCTGATCGAAGGCACGAGCCACGAGCGCGAACTGCGCAGCGTGCACTGGTGCGACGACGAAATGGTGGTCGTGGTGGGGCCTTCGCATCCGCTGGCGCTGGCGTCGCAGCGGCCGGAGACGCTGCACGACATGCTGCGGGAAGCCGACTGGATCGTGCGGGAACCGGGCTCGGGCACGCGCGAGATCATCGAGTCGCGGCTCGTGCCCGCGCTGGGCACGCTGCGCTATGCGCTGGAACTGGGCAATGCGGAAGCGATCAAGCGCGCGGTGATGAGCGGTTTCGGCGTGAGCTGCCTGTCGTTGCACGTGGTACGCGACGAGATCGCGCGCGGGCTGCTGCTGCCCCTACGGGAAGGATTGCCGCCCGTCATCCGGCCGCTGCAGCTCGTGGTGCATCAGGACAAGTATCCGACGCAGGGGTTGCTCGCGTTCAGCGAGTATCTGCGCGCGGCGGCGCCGGGAATCAGTGCGTAATGCCAAAGCAAAACGAACCAAAGCAAAACGGCGTCGTTTTCACGACGCCGTTCGGCAAAACAGAACACTTGGAGGCGGAGGTCGGAATCGAACCGGCGTACACGGCTTTGCAGGCCGCTGCATAACCACTCTGCCACCCCGCCTTAGGGAACTGGAGCGGGAGACGAGTCTCGAACTCGCGACCTCAACCTTGGCAAGGTTGCGCTCTACCAACTGAGCTACTCCCGCATACGACTTGCTTTACAACATGTCCGCCGGCGTATGCAAACCGTCGAACAACTTAACCTGGAGCGGGAGACGAGTCTCGAACTCGCGACCTCAACCTTGGCAAGGTTGCGCTCTACCAACTGAGCTACTCCCGCAGGGTCCTGCATACTACTGAAAAGCAGACAATCGCGCAACATCTTTTAACTACGCATTATCGTGCTTCGTTCCGACGCCAAAACCGTTTAATCTTGCTCGATTCGTTTGCGTCAGCAGCAGCGAGAACGAGATTATTGCAAAGACCGAACGGCCCCGTCAACAACTTTTTTAATCCGATTTACTTTTGCGTGCGTGCGCCACTCACAACACTGGCGCGCTCGCGAATCTGCGGCCATGCGAGCTTCATGTAGTAGAACATGGACCACAGCGTCAGCACCGCCGCCACGTAGATCATCCAGCCGCCGAGCACCGACGCATCGAAGCCGAACAGCGAGTCATGGAACAGCAGCAGCGGAATCGCGATCATCTGCACCATGGTCTTGAGCTTGCCCAGGAAATTCACGGCCACGCTGCGCGAGGCGCCAATCTGCGCCATCCACTCGCGCAGCGCGGAGATCGTGATCTCGCGGCCGATGATGACCAGCGCGATCAGGTCGGCCACGCGGCCCAGTGCCAGCAGCGACAGCAGGGCCGCGGTGACCATGAGCTTGTCCGCCACGGGGTCGAGAAACGCGCCGAAGGCCGACGTCTGGTTCCAGCGCCGGGCCAGGAACCCATCGAGCCAGTCCGTCACGGCGGCGACGATAAAGAACGTGGCTGCGGTGACGTTCTTCATCGGCATCGGCATCCATGCCTCGGGCAGGTAATAAACGCCCACCACGAGGGGAATCATGGCCACGCGAAGCCAGGTCAGCAGAATGGGAATGTTCAGTGGCATGGAGCGGAGGGCGACGGAGGCTGGGCCGGGTCGATCAATGGAATGCCGCGATTGTCGCCGATTTCCGCCACCGCATGCCAATTCGTGACTTCCGGTCCCTCAATGCAGCTGGCGATAGATCTCCTCGGCCAGCGCGCGCGAGATACCCTCGACGCTCGCGAGTTCGTCGATGCTCGCCGCCATGACGCCGCGCAGGCCGCCGAATCGCGTCAGCAGTTTTTGACGCCGGCGCGCGCCGATGCCTTCGATCTCCTCCAGCCGCGACGTGGTGCGCGCCTTCGCGCGCTTGGCGCGCATGCCCGTGATCGCGAAGCGGTGCGCCTCGTCGCGGATCTGCGCCACGAGCATCAGCGCCGCGCTGCCCTGCCCGAGTTCGAGCGAGGGCCTGCCGTCCGCGAAGATCAGCGTCTCGAGCCCGACCTTGCGGCCTTCGCCCTTGGCCACGCCCACGAGCAGGCCGATATCGAGCCCGAGTTCCTCGAACACCTGCCGCGCCACCTCCACCTGCCCCTTGCCGCCATCGATCAGCACGATGCGCGGCATCTTCGAGCGCTCTTCCGCCACGGCCGTGCCAGGCTCCGCGCCGGCGTCTTCCTGCATCTGCTCGACGAGCTTCTGGTAGCGGCGCGTCAGCACCTGCCGCATCGCCGCGTAATCGTCGCCGGGCGTGATGTCGTTGATGTTGTAGCGCCGGTACTCGCCGTTCTGCATCGCGTGGTGATGGAACACGACGCACGACGCCTGCGTGGCCTCGCCCGCGGTATGGCTGATGTCGAAGCACTCGATGCGCAGGGTGGCAAGGTCCTCCAGATCGAGGGCGATGGTCTCGGCCAGCGCGCGCGTGCGCGCCTGCTGGCTGCCCTGCTCCGCCAGCCGCCGCGACAGGGCAAGCGCGGCGCCCTGCTGCGCCATCTCGAGCCACACGCGCCGCTGGCCCTGCGGCTGGCGCACGAGCGCGACCTTGCGGCCCGCCTGCATCGAGAGCGCCTCCACCACCGCGCCATCGGCGGGCATATGGCTGACCACGATGATCGGCGGCGCGCCCTGGTCGAGGTAATGCTGGATCATGAACGCCGACAGCACGCGCGCGGCGACCCGATCCACTGCGCGATCCATCGATAAGTCCGCCCCGGCCTCCACGGCCTCCACGGCCTCCGCTTCCTCGCCGTCCTCGACGATGACCGCCGCCTCGTCGGCATGCGCCGGGAAATAGGCCTTGTCGCCTAAATGCCGCCCGCCGCGCACCATCGCGAGGTTGACGCACGCGCGCCCCCCCTCGACGGCCACCGCGAGGATATCGATATCGCGCGCCTGCCCCACTTCCTCCACGGCCTGCCGCTTGAGCACCGTCGACAGCGCGCCGATCTGGTCGCGCACGGCCGCGGCCTGTTCGAACTCCAGCTGCATCGCATGCGATTCCATCTTGGCCTGCAGCGCGGCCAGCACCTCGTTCTCGTGGCCCTGGAGAAAGCGCGCGGCATTGCCGACGTCGCGCGCGTAGTCCTCTTCGGTAATCGCGTTCACGCACGGCGCCGTGCAGCGATGGATCTGATGCAGCAGGCAGGGACGCGTGCGGTTGTTGAAGACGGTGTCCTCGCACGTGCGCAGCTGGAACACCTTCTGCAGGATCTGCATGCTCTCGCGCACCGCATACGCGCTCGGGAACGGCCCGAAGTACTGGTGCTTGCGGTCCGTCGCGCCGCGGTAGTACGCCATGCGCGGAAACTTGTGCGAGGTCAGCTTGAGCAGCGGATAGGACTTGTCGTCGCGGAACAGGATGTTGTACCGCGGCGCGAGCGCCTTGATCAGGTTGTTCTCGAGCAGCAGCGCCTCGGCCTCGGTGCGCACCACCGTGGTCTCGATGCGGGCGATCTTGCTCACCATCAGCGCGATGCGCGGCGACAGCTGCGTCTTGTTGAAATAGCTGGAGACGCGCTTCTTCAGGTCGCGCGCCTTGCCCACGTACAGCACGTTGCCGGCCGCGTCGAAATAGCGGTAGACACCGGGCAGGCCGGGCAGGCGCGCGATGATCGGCCGCGCGTCGAACACGGCCTCCCCGACCGGCTCTACCGGCTCGGCCGGATCGGCCTGCTCGGCGGCGTCCGCGTCGGTCAGCGCATCGGCAATCTTGGGTTCTGCGGGCGTGGCGGGATCCTGCTCGGGCATCGGATTCGAATGGAGGTAAGGCTGGGGATAAGGCTGGGGACGTTCTAGAATCGCAAGTTTAGAGCATTCCTTTGCCGGCCTCCCGCATGACTATCCGCTCCTGGGACATCTTCTGCACCGTCGTCGACAACTTCGGCGATATCGGCGTCTGCTGGCGCCTCGCGCGCCAGCTTGCACAGGAGCACGGCCACGCGGTCCGCCTCTGGGTCGATGACCTGCACAGCTTTGCGCGCCTGGCGCCCGAAATCGATCCCACCGCCCCCACGCAACGCCTGTCGGGCGTGGAAGTCCGGCCATGGCAACAGGGGACCGATGCCCCCTTCCCGACCGAAGACGGTTTCCTGCCGCACGACGTCGTGGTCGAGGCCTTCGCCTGCGATCTGCCGTATGCGCTGCTGCAGCGCATGGCCGCCGCGCCGCGCAAACCTGTATGGATCAACCTCGAGTACCTGAGCGCGGAGTCCTGGGTCGCCGAGCACCATCGCATGGCATCGCCGCATCCGCGCCTGCCGCTCGTCAAGCATTTCTTCTTTCCGGGCTTTGCGCACGATACCGGCGGCCTGCTGCGCGAGTCGATGCTCGGCGCGCAGCGCGACGCGTTCCTGTCGAGCCCGGCCGCGCTGGCCGCGCTCTGGCATCGGCTCGGCTTCCAGCCCGTCGCCGGGGCGCTGCGGGTGAGCCTGTTCGCCTACGAGAATCCGATGCTCCCCACCCTGCTCGCGCACTGGCGCGACGGCGCGGAACCGGTGCAGTGCCTCGTCCCGCAGGGACTCGCCGCACAGCAGGCCGCGCAGGTGCTCGGCACGGCGGCCACGCCGGGCACCCGTCATGCGCAGGGCAACCTGACGCTCAACGTGGTGCCGTTCGTGCGGCAGGAACTGTTCGACGAACTGCTCTGGGCCTGCGACGTCAACTTCGTGCGCGGCGAAGACTCGCTGGTGCGGGGGCTATGGGCGGCGCGGCCGCTTGCGTGGCATATCTATCCGCAGGACGAGCATGCGCACCGCGTCAAGCTCGACGCCTGGCTGGCGCGCTTCGCACGCGCCGGCGTGGCCCCGGAGACCGCCGCGGCCATGACCGGCCTGTGCCACGCGTGGAACGCCTACGACGACTACGCCGATCCGGCACGGCAAGTGGCCGCATGGGAGGCGTTTCGCGCACAATTGCCGGCCCTCGCCAAGGGCATGGACCGCTGGCAGCGGCAGCTTCAGCACTTGGGCGATCTGGCCGCCAACCTGGTGTCGTTTTGCGAAATTCAGGTAGAATAGCCGGTTGATTTCCGTGGCGAGTCAGTGAGCAGCCACAGCGTCGCCCGCCTTACACGATACTCCGGGGACGCAACCACCCCCCGGACAGATTTTTTCAGGAAACGGATCAAATGAAGATCGCACAGGAACTCCGCGTCGGCAACGTGTTCATGATTGGCTCGGACCCGATGGTCGTGCAGAAGGCCGAATACAACAAGTCGGGCCGTAACGCCGCCGTCGTGAAGATGAAGTACAAGAACCTGCTGACGGATGCCCCGGGCGAGTCGGTGTTCAAGGCCGACGACAAGTTCGAAGTGGTCGTGCTCGAGCGCCGCGAGTGCACCTACTCGTACTTCGCCGATCCGATGTACGTGTTCATGGACACCGACTACAACCAGTACGAAGTCGAGAAGGACAGCATGGGCGACTCGCTGAACTACCTCGAAGACGGCATGAACGTCGAAGTGGTGTTCTACAACGACAAGGCCATCTCGGTGGAAATGCCGACGACCCTCGTGCGCGAGATCGTCTACACCGAACCCGCCGTCAAGGGCGACACCTCGTCGGGCAAGGTGCTCAAGGGTGCCAAGATCAACACCGGCTTCGAACTGCAAGTGCCGCTGTTCTGCAACATCGGCGACAAGATCGAAATCGACACGCGCACCGGCGAATACCGCAGCCGCGCGAACTGATCTCGCACGCTCGATAAAAAAAGGCAGCCTCGGCTGCCTTTTTTTATTGTTGTCCCCGCCCGGTCATGCGATCAGGTCATGGCTCTTGAGCAGCGCCAGCGCCGCGCGGTACTCGGGCTCCTGCTGCAGGCGATTCCACTCGAGCGGTTTCCTGCGGCCGAACAGCTTGCGGATACGGCGCTGCGACGCCTTGCCGATGCGCACGTCCAGCTCCGCGAGCAGCTGGTCCGCGCGATCGGGATGATTGCAGATCAGCACCATGTCGCAGCCGGCATCGATCGCCGCGCGCGCGGCCTGCGTGACGGTGCCCGCAACGCTGGCGCCTTCCATGCTGAGGTCGTCGCTGAAGATCACGCCTTCGAAACCGAGCTGCGAGCGCAGGATGTCCTGCAGCCAGAAGCGCGAGAAGCCCGCCGGATTCGGATCGACCCTGGGATAGATCACGTGCGCGGGCATCACCGATGCCAGCGCCTGCCCCATCCAGTCGTAGGGACGTGCATCGCGTTCGAGGATCTCGTCGAGCGAACGCTCGTCCACCGGCACCGCCACGTGCGAGTCCGCCGCGACGAAACCATGCCCCGGAAAATGCTTGCCGCAGTTGCTCATGCCCGCGAGCAGCAGGCCATGCGTCAGGTGATTCGCCAGCATCGTCACCACGCGCGGATCCGCATGGAACGCGCGATCGCCGATCACGCCGCTACTGCCGTAATCGAGGTCGAGCACGGGCGTGAAGCTCAGGTCGATATCGCAGGCGCGCAGCTCGGCTGCCAGCACGTAGCCGCACGCGATCGTGGCCTTGGTGGCCGCCAGCACGTCCTGATCCCACAGCGCGCCAAGCTTTGCCATCGCGGGCAGATGCGTGAAGCCGTCGGTCTTGCAACGCTGCACGCGGCCGCCTTCGTGGTCGATGCAGATCAGCACGTCCTGCCGCACCTCGCGGATGGCGCGCGTGAGCGCCACGAGTTGCGCGCGCGACTCGAAGTTGCGCGCGAACAGGATCACGCCACCCGTCAACGGATGTGCGATACGGCGGATATCCTCGTCATCGAGCTGCTTGCCGACGACGTCGAGCACTACCGGGCCCGGCCGCTTGCCGGAGGTCTTCTTGTTCATAGTGTCTGATTGGATTCGTTGGAGGGCACGCCACGCTCGGCGATCGCGAAGGCGACCGCATACGCGTGTTCGTCGCTGACACTGACCCGAATGGTCAGCCCGCGTTCCCGAACCCACTCGGCCAGCTCGCCCGAGCAGACCGGCGTGGGCTCGCCCGACGGCAGGTTCACCAGTTCCATCGCGCGCCACGTCATGGGCCAGCGCATGCCGAGGCCGATGGCCTTGGAAAACGCCTCCTTGGCCGCGAAGCGCGTGCACAGGAACGCGAGCCCGCGCTTTTCCGAGCGTGCCTTGCGTGCGTGATAGATCTTGAGTTCGCGTGGGCCGAGGATCTTCTCGGCAAAGCGTCCGCGCGTGCGCTCCATCACGCCGCGCACGCGGTCGATCTCGATGATGTCGGTGCCGATGCCGGAGATCACGCGGACTTTCCGGCGAACGTCGAAACCGACGGATAGCGCGTACCGAGGCGCGCGGCGACCATGATGGCCTTCATCTCGCGCACCGCGTTCTGCCAGCCCGCGAACACCGCGTGGGCGACGATTGCATGGCCGATATTGAGTTCCTTGATGCCCGGCAGCGCCGCGATCGGCTGCACGTTCGTGTAATGCAGGCCATGACCGGCATTGACGATCAGGCCGTGGTTCTCGCCGGCGACCACGCCCGCCGCCACACGCTCGAGTTCCGCGGCCTGCTCCGCCGCATCGTGCGCATCGGCATAGCGGCCGGTGTGCAGTTCGATGACGGGCGCGCCGACGGCCTTCGACGCCGCGATCTGTTCGGGATCCGGATCGATGAACAGCGACACGCGGATGCCCGCCGCCGCAAGCTGGCGGCATGCGGCTTCCACCTGCGCGTAGTGCCCCACCACGTCGAGACCGCCCTCGGTCGTGACCTCCGTGCGCTTCTCGGGCACGAGGCAGACGTCCTGGGGCTGGATCTCGCATGCGATATCGAGCATCTCGGCGGTAATCGCGCATTCCAGGTTCATGCGCGTGGCGAGCTTCGGGCGCAGCGCGCGCACGTCGGCATCGCGGATATGGCGACGGTCCTCGCGCAGGTGCAGCGTGATCAGATCCGCGCCAGCCTCCTCGGCCTGCAGCGCGGCCTGGATCGGATCGGGATAGACCGTACCGCGCGCGTTGCGCAGCGTGGCCACGTGGTCGATGTTGACGCCGAGGTCGATGACGCCGGGATTCGCGTGGAAAATCATGCTGTCTTCATTAGAGGAATTGCAGGTCGATCAGGATCTGCCGCGTTTTCAGCGGCACGCCCTGCAAATGATAATGCAGCAGGAACCGCATCAGGCCACGGCTCTGCGCGACGGTCTGCGCGCGCCCGTAATCGTCCTGTGCCATATCGAGCAGGGTCTGCCCCGACACCACCGGCCAGCTGGACGGATCGCTCGCCTGCGCGCGGCGCACACCGCGTTCGGGCTGGTACACATAGTCGAGGCCGGGCTGCACGCGTTCGTCCGTGCCCGCGCAGCGGTCGAACGCCACGGCAAACCCGGTCTCCTGCAGCAGCACGCGCTCGAAACTCCGCAGCACGAGCCCCGCGGCCTCGCCATGGGCCAGCCGCGTGAGCGTGATCATGTAATGCTTGAACAGCGCGGGATGGGCATCCTCGCGCGGGCAGAACCGCAGCAGCAGCTCATTGAGGTAGAAGCCGGAGAGCAGCGCATCGCCCGCCATCGGCAGCATGCCCCCGACGTACTCGGCCTTCGTCAGCGTCTTGACTTCGCCGCGGCCGCTCCAGGACAGCGAGATCGGATGAAAATGCTGAAGCACGGCGCGCAGCGCGGAGTGCGGACGCTTGGCGCCCTTGGCGACCATCGCCATGCGGCCATGATCACGCGTGAAGACATCGAGGATCAGGCTCGTTTCGCGGTACGGATAGGCATGGAGCACGAAGCCCGTCTCGTTCGTGACGCGAGCCTCGCTGCGCGCGGGCACGATGCGCATCGCGCGGTCCATCATCTCGCGCCCGAGCGCGACGGAAGCGCTCATGGACGGCACCGCCTGCGTGGCAAGCAGCTCGGCGGCCTCCTCGGCAATGGGATCGGCGCGGCGCACGTTGCCGGCGCCGCGGCGCGCTTCAGCCATGCCCCTTACTCGTATCCGTAGGCACGCAGTCCCGCTTCGTTGTCGGCCCAGCCGCTCTTGACCTTGATCCACATCTCCAGGTAGACCTTGCCGTCGAACAGCTTCTCCATGTCGAGGCGCGCCTCGGTCGAGATCTGCTTGAGCTTGCTGCCCTTGTTGCCGATGATCATCGCCTTGTGCGCGTCGCGCTCGACGAGGATCGTCGCGAACACGCGCCGCAGGCGGCCTTCGGTCTCGAACTTGTCGATGATCACCGTGCTCGTGTACGGCAGCTCGTCGCCGGTCCAGCGGAACACCTTCTCGCGGATGATTTCCGACGCGAGGAAACGCTCGCTGCGATCGGTCATCGCGTCCGCGTCGTACATCGGCTCGCCTTCCGGCAGGTACGGACGGATGATCGCCATCAGTCGATCGATATGGTCGCGCGTCTTGGCCGACATCGGCACCACTTCCCGGAACGGGAACTGGTGTCCCATCTTTTCCAGGAACGGCATCATGACCTCGGCGCGGTTCTCGCCGAGCCGGTCGAGCTTGTTGGTCACGAGCAGCACCGGCGTATTCTTCGGCAGCAGCGCGAGCACCTTCTCGTCGTCGGGGCCGTAATACCCGGCCTCGACCACGAACAGCACGAGGTCGACCGACGACAGCGTGGACGTGACCGCGCGGTTCAGCGAACGATTGAGCGCGCTGGCATGGCGCGTCTGGAAGCCCGGCGTATCGACGAACACGAACTGCGCGTCGTCGGTGGTCTGGATGCCGACGAGGCGGTGGCGCGTGGTCTGCGCCTTGCGGGACGTGATGCTGATCTTCTGGCCGACCAGCGCGTTCATCAGCGTGGACTTGCCGACGTTGGGACGGCCAACGATGGCCACCGTGCCGCAGCGGAACGCCGGGGCATCGGGGTTGCCCGCCGCTTCTTGCGACGGAGGCTGTAATTCGGTCATTCCTTCAACCTGAGAGACAACTGGGGATCGGGTGGCACAGGTTGCTTGCGTGTCTTGCCCGTGCGCTCGGCGCGGCTGCGCTTGAGCAGCTGCGGCACGAGCTTCTGTACTTCGTCGAGTGCAAGCTTCGCTGCCGCCTGTTCGGCCGCGCGCCGCGAGGCGCCCGTGCCGAACACGCTGACTTCCAGTTTAGGCACCGTGCATTCGACTTCAAACTGCTGGCTGTGCGCGGCGCCATGGGTGGCGACGACGTTGTACTGCGGCAGCGCGATTTTGTGCCCCTGCAGATACTCCTGCAGCAGGGTCTTGGCGTCCTTGCCCAGCGTGCGCGGATCCACCTGCTCGAGAATCGGGATATACAGCTTGCGGATCAATCCGCGCGCCGCATCGAAGCCCGAGTCGAGGAACACCGCGCCGACGATGGCCTCCAGCGCGTCCGCCAGGATCGACGGACGGCGGAAGCCGCCGCTCTTGAGCTCGCCCTCGCCCAGCCGCAGCGTGTCGGACAACTGCAGCATCTGGGCGATCTCGTACAGCGCCTGCTGCTTTACGAGGTTGGCGCGCACACGCGACAGGTCACCTTCGTCGAGCTTGCCGAACATGCCGTAGAGCATGTCCGCCACGGCGCAGTTGAGCACCGAATCGCCCAGGAATTCGAGGCGTTCGTTGTGCTGGGCGCTGTGGCTGCGGTGCGTCAGCGCTTGTTGCAGCAATTCGGGCTTGCTGAATCGGTAGCCGAGCCGTTGCTGCAATGCGTCGAGGTTCATGTCAGTGCTGCGTTCCCGAATAGGTAATCAATAGACTCACGGCGCCGTAGACGGGAATCTCGGTCCGGTACGAAAAATCGATCGCGCGCACGCGACCGCCTTCATCTTCCTGCACGTCCAGATCCTCACCCTTGATCGAGGAAATCTGGTCGATCTGCGCCTGCTTGTCGAAGTACGTCGCCACTTCCTTGCGGTTCGCGGCGTGGTCCTTCGCAAACGTCACCGCGCGCCGCACCGAGAAATATTCGAGCACACTCGGTATCGACTTCACTGCGGGCAAGATCACGCAGATCAGTATGACGATGACGATGAGTAACGACCCCATCGAAAAACCTCGCGACCGATGCGACTTATACATCACATCACGAAGCTGTTGTTTCCTGTTGATGCTGACCCATTGACCCATATGCGCTTCTCTCTTCTATGTGAGTGTTTGCGCGGCGCGAAAAGAACGCCTGTTCCCTGCTATTTGAACGTTCCCACGCGTCCGAAATTGCCCAGATTCATCCAGATCACGAATGCCTTTCCCACCACATTCTGATCCGGTACGAATCCCCAGTACCGCGAATCGAGGCTGTTGTCCCGGTTGTCACCCATGACGAAGTAATGACCCTCGGGCACCTTGCACGTCAGCCCCTGCTGATTGTAAGTGCAGTTCTCGTGGAACGGAAAATCCGGGTCGGCGCCGGCCACGAACGCGGGCCGGTCGGCGTCGTTGAGGATACCGTGCGACGGACCGCCGGGCAGCGTCTCGGTGAAATGCTTCGAATACGTGAGGCGCTCTTCGTCGAGGTAGTCGGGCAGCGGCTGGTACTCGGCCGGCTTGCCGTTGATCGTGAGCTTCTTGTTCTCGTACCGGACCACATCGCCGGGCACGCCGATCACGCGCTTGATGTAGTCGAGCGATTCGTCCTTCGGGTAACGGAACACCATCACGTCGCCGCGCTGCGGCTCGCCCACGTTCATGACCTTCTTGTTGATCACCGGCAGGCGAATGCCGTAGTCGTACTTGTTCACGAGGATGAAATCGCCGATCAGCAGCGTCGGGATCATCGAGCCCGACGGAATCTTGAACGGCTCCACCACGAAGGAGCGCAGCACGAACACCGCGAGGATGACCGGGAAGAAACTCGCCGAATATTCGAGCCACCAGGGCTGGCGCATCTTTTCTTCGGCCAGCCGGGCGCGCGAGGTATCGAGCTCGGCGCCACCATGCGTCGTGGCAAGCTGGCTGCGGTTCGCGTCGAACTCGGCCAGCGCCAGCTGCGCCACACTGCGGCGCTGGCGCTCGAAGACGAGCTTGTCCGCGACCCAGGCAATGCCCGTAATGACCACCAGCACAAAAAGGATCAAGGCGAAATTCATGACGGCGTTTTGATTGTCGGTTTCTTTGTGTTCTTACTTGTCGTCAACCTGCAGGATCGCGAGGAACGCCTCCTGCGGAATCTCGACCGTGCCCACCTGCTTCATGCGCTTCTTGCCCGCCTTCTGCTTTTCCAGCAGCTTCTTCTTCCGCGAGATATCGCCGCCGTAGCACTTGGCCAGCACGTTCTTGCGCAGCGCCTTGACGTTCTCGCGCGCGATGATGTTCGCGCCGATGGCCGCCTGGATGGCCACGTCGTACATCTGGCGCGGGATGATCTCGCGCATCTTCGCGGCGACTTCACGGCCGCGGTACTGCGAGTTCGAACGGTGCACGATCACGGACAGCGCATCCACCTTGTCGCTGTTGATCAGGATGTCCACCTTGACCACGTCCGACGGGCGGTACTCCTTGAACTCGTAGTCCATCGACGCATAGCCGCGCGACACCGACTTCAGGCGATCGAAGAAGTCGAGCACGATCTCGGCCATCGGGATCTCGTACGTGAGCTGCACCTGTTTGCCGTGGTAGCTCATGTTGATCTGCGAGCCACGCTTCTGCGTGCACAGCGTGATCACCGAACCCACGTAGTCCTGCGGCATGTAGAGGTTGACCGTGACGATCGGCTCGAGGATCGCCTCGATCTTGCTCGGGTCGGGCATCTTGGCCGGGTTCTCGACGGTGACCATCGAGCCGTCACGCAGCTGCACCTGATAGACCACGGTCGGCGCGGTCGTGATCAGGTCCATGTCGAATTCGCGCTCCAGACGCTCCTGCACGATTTCCATGTGCAGCAGGCCGAGGAAGCCGCAGCGGAAACCGAAGCCCAGCGCCTGCGAGACTTCCGGCTCGAACTGCAGCGCGGCATCGTTGAGGCGCAGCTTCTCGAGCGACTCGCGCAGGGCTTCGTACTGGTTCGATTCCACCGGATAGAGGCCCGCGAACACCTGCGGCTTGACCTCCTTGAAACCCGGCAGCGGCGCGTCGGCCTTGCGCGTGGTGGTGGTGATCGTGTCGCCCACCTTCGCGGACTTCAGCTCCTTGATACCGGCGATGACGAAGCCGACCTGACCCGCCGACAGCGAATCGCGCGGGATCGACTTCGGCGAGAACACACCGACCTGTTCGGTCAGGTGCTGCGCGCCCGTTGCCATCAGCAGGATCTTGTCCTTGGGACGCAGCGTGCCGTTGACCACGCGCACGAGCATCACCACGCCCACGTAGTTGTCGAACCACGAGTCGATGATCAGCGCCTGCAGCGGCGCGCTCGGATCGCCCTCGGGCGGCGGCACCTTGGCGATCAGCGCCTCGATGACGTCTTCCACGCCCTGGCCGGTCTTGGCCGAGCACGGCGTTGCGTCCTGCGCATCGATACCGATCACGTCCTCGATCTCCTGGATCGCGGTCGCGGGATCGGCCTGCGGCAGATCGATCTTGTTGAGCACGGGCACCACTTCCACGCCGAGTTCGATCGCGGTGTAGCAGTTGGCCACGGTCTGGGCTTCCACGCCCTGCGACGCGTCGACGACCAGCAGCGCGCCTTCGCACGCGGACAGCGAACGGCTGACTTCGTAGCTGAAGTCGACGTGTCCCGGGGTGTCGATGAGGTTCAGGTTGTACAGCTTGCCATCGCGCGCCTTGTAGCTCAGCGCGGCGGTCTGGGCCTTGATCGTGATGCCGCGCTCTTTCTCGATGTCCATCGAGTCCAGAACCTGCGCTTCCATCTCGCGATCGGAAAGGCCCCCACAAAGCTGAATGATCCGGTCGGCCAGGGTCGATTTCCCATGGTCGATGTGGGCGATGATCGAGAAATTACGGATATGGTCCATCTACAAGTTCTGGGAAGCGTGGCGCGGCCGGGTCGGTCTGTCTGGCCGGATGCGGGGCGGCGCGCATGTGCGGGTGTTTCGCAATCCGCGCGCCAAACCGAGATTTTACAGGAATTTCAAAGGGTTCCGTGACTTCAAATGGTCCGGCCCCACCGGGCCGGGTGGCCCGCACAACACTCGGTGCGCACCAAGAAAAAACGCCGCGCTTCTCGCGCGACGTTGGCTGGCCACGTTGTGCCACATTGTCCGGCTTCCCCCGCCATCGCCCTGCATCCTGAGCAAGGCGAGGGCCGGGGCGCCCGCTTCAGCGGGCCTGCCCGTTCGGGCGCAGCGTCAGCACCTGCGTGGCGTCGCCGCGGCGCACGAAGATCGCCACGATGCGGCTCTTGTCGAGCGCCTTGACCAGATCGTTGAACTGGCGCGCGCCCGTAACGTCCGTGTCGCCGAGGCGCAGGATGATGTCGCCCGGACGAATCCCGGCCCGCAACGCCGGACCGTCTGCCGTATCGACTTCGACGCCCGACTTGACCTTGAGCTCCTTGAGGCGCGTTTCGGCGAGGTCATTTACCACCAGTCCGAGCGCATTGGGCTTCGGTGCCTGCTGGGCGCCCTCGTCGCCGCCCTTCTTGTCGCCGCCGCGCGAGCGCGCCACCTTGGCGTTGTCGGGTTCCAGTTCGGCAACCGTGATCGACACGTCGCGCGTCTGGCCCTTGCGCCAGAACTGCAGCGGCACGCGCGTGCCCGGCTTGGTGTCGCCCACCATGCGCGGCAGATCCGAGGCCTTCTCGATATCGCGGCCGTTGAACTTCAGGATGATGTCACCCGCCTCGATACCCGCCTTTTCCGCGGGGCCGCCCGGCTCGACGCTGCCGACCAGCGCGCCCCGCGCGCGGCCCAGCCCCAGCGAATCGGCCACTTCCTTCGTCACGTCGCCGATCGCCACCGCGATCCGGCCGCGCGTGACCTTGCCCGACGTCTTGAGCTGCTCGACCACGCGCATCGCCTCGTCGATCGGAATCGCGAACGAAATGCCCATATAGCCGCCGCTGCGGCTGTAGATCTGCGAGTTGATGCCGATGACCTCGCCGCGCAGGTTGATCAGCGGACCGCCGGAATTGCCCGGGTTCACCGCCACGTCGGTCTGGATAAACGGCAGGTAGTCGCCGGTGTCGCGGCCCTTGGCCGAGACGATGCCCGCCGTCACGCTGTTGTCGAGCCCGAACGGCGAGCCGATGGCCAGCACCCACTCGCCCGGGCGGATCTTGTCCGAGTCCCCGAGCGTCAGGCGCGGCAGGCCCGTCGCCTCCAGCTTGATCAGCGCCACATCGGTCCGCTTGTCGGAGCCGATCAGCTTGGCCTTGAACTCGCGCTTGTCCGGCAGCGTCACGTAGATGGTTTCCGCATCGGCCACCACGTGGGCGTTCGTCATCACGTAGCCGTCCTGGCTGATGATGAAGCCGGACCCCACGCCACGGCTCTGCTCCTCGCCCTGCGGCGGCTGACCGCGGCGCGGCGTATTGCCGCCACCGCCCGGAGGCGTCGGCTGGCCCGGCATCGGCACGCCGAAGAACCGGCGGAAGAACTCGGCCATCTCGTCATCGTCGGGCGTGCCGTTGCCGCGCGCGCGCACGCGTTCGGTGGTACGGATATTCACGACGGCGGGGCTGGCCTTCTCCACCAGATCGGTAAAGTCCGGCAGGTTGTAGTTCGATGCCGCGGCTTGTGCGTGGCCGGACATGGAAACGGCCGGGCCAAGCACGAGCATGGCCACCATGACCATGGTTCGCACCACGGATGGAGATTTCATCATCATCGACGGCTCCCGGGATTGCAGCGAGAAAGGAATGCAGTGAGAAAGAAATGCAAGGAGCGTCCCATGGGACGCCCCGAACCGGCTCAGTGTACCGTCTTGGGCGGACGGTATTCGACGGCCGTTGCGAATTGCTTGACCGTGGCGGCCGGCACCTCGCCGACGACGGTGATCCAGTAATCGGACACGCGGCGCACGACCACCTGGGTCGCGCCGAGAGAGGCCACGCCTTCGCGGCGCGTACGCTGCTCCGACACCGGCTCGATAAAGATCGACAGACCGGTAAGGCCGTCGCTGTAGACGACCTGCAGCACCTCGAACACCTGACCCTTGTTCCCGTCCTTGCTGTCCTGGGCGGGCGCGCGTAGCTCGCCGAGCGGACGGCGCACTTCGCGAATCTTCTGGAAACCCTTGAGCGGCGGGTTGATGGTCCACCCCTCGTCGGCCAGGTTGGCCGGCTGGTAGTTGACCTCGTAGTGGTTCCAGGAACTGGAGTTCTTGATCGCCGAGAGAATGCGCTGCTTCTCCGACGGCACGCCGATATCGACCTGCGAGAACGCGACCTGCTCGAGCACCTTGCCGCCCTCGCCCAGCGTCTGCGCGCGCATCAGCAATCCGGAGTTCTTGTCCGCCCACAGGCGCACCGCATACCGCGCGCTGTCGTGCGGCTCCAGCGCGAACACCTCGCACTCGACGCCCGCCACGCGCTCCGCCGGCAGCTTGCGCATGTCGTACAGATCGAGCACGTCGGTCTTGTTCGTCGCGAGCAGCGCCGGGAAGCGGTCCTTTGCTTCCTGCTTCTCCACGACCACGAGCTTCGCTTCGGGAATCAGGCTGTGGACGACGTCGTTCTGACGCAGCACTTCACGCGGCTTGCCATCGAGCGTCTCGAGGCGTTCGTACTCGTTGTGCACGAGGTCGCTGTAGTGCTGGATGCGCGAGGCGTGCATCACGCTGCCACGCTGATAGATCAGCGTGCCAACGTAGTTTTCGCGTTGCGCCGCCCGATGGATCTTGTTGAGCCATGCGGTGGCGTCGCGGCGGTTCAGCGTGCTGTCCGGCTGCGCAGTCGCTGCGGCAGCGGTCAGACACAAGGCCAGAAAAAAGGACCTGCGCAGGCCCTTCATTCCGTATCCGCCTGCTACGTTGGCAGGCGTGTGTCCCTTATGCATGTCCGGCATTATTCCTGCGAATTATCCTGGGTGAAATTGGCGCCGTTGGCCACCGTGCGCATGGTGGGCACGACGGCATCGGTCGCCACCGACGTACGGTGCGCGCGCAGGTACTCGTCGAGGCGCGGGTCGCGGATCATCTGCGAACTGTCGGCCGCGACGGTCACCAGCGCACCGCTCGCGGCGGGCTTGGCGACGACGGACTGCACGGCGGCCGCCGGCTGTTCCGCGCGTGCCACCACGGCATCCGGCGCACCGATGTCGGCGGGGCCGCGCATCTGCGGCACGACGACCCAGCTCACCGCGGCCACGGCGGCCGCGATCGCGGTGCCCGGCATTACGCGGCGTACCCACGACGGGCGCACGAGCATGCGCTGGCGGCTCGCCGCGGCAACCGCGGGAACCAGCACGTGCGGCTCGGCTTCCAGCGTCGCGGAAAACCGGGCGAGGAACGCATCGGTCGAACCGGCATGCGTGAGTTCCTCGGACCGCAGGGCATCGCCAATCAGCTGATAGGTTGACCAGTCGGCCATGCCGGCCTCGCCCTTGGCGAGCGCCAGTACTGCATCGACTTCGTTCGGCGCCAGCTCGCCGTCCATCAATACGGAGATTTGCTCCGATGCTTCCACTACCTGAACCGCATGAACCGACTGCTTATGAGCCTGACCCATTTCCAACCCCAAGAAATTCCATTGAACACCGATAAATCCCGTACTACTGCTTGTCGTTTATCGATGCAGGAATAGGCTGCAACGCTGGCTGCACGACATTCTTCTTACCACCGCTTGCCCTCTGCCGTTCCCAGCAAGGGCCGCAATTTCTCGGCAATCGCTTCCCGCGCGCGGAAGATCCGCGAGCGCACCGTGCCGATGGGGCACCCCATCGCCTCGGAGATCTCCTCGTAACTGAGGCCCTCGATCTCGCGAAGGGTGATGGCGGTACGCAATTCCTCCGGCAGCGCCTCCATCGCCCGGTTGACCGTCTCGGCCACCTGCCGCGTATGGAGCATCGACTCCGGCGTATTGATATCCCTTAGTTGTTCACCGTCCGCAAAAGTTTCAGCCTCTTCGGCGTCAATATCGCTGGAGGCCTCCGGGCGCCGGCCCTGGGTCGCCAGATAGTTCTTGGCAGTATTGACCGCAATCCGGTACAGCCACGTGTAGAAAGCGGATTCGCCCCGGAATTGGGGCAAGGCGCGATATGCCTTGATAAAGGCATCCTGCGCCACATCCTCCACTTCGGCGGGGTCCCTGACGAGGCGCGAGATCAGGCGAATGATCTTGCGGTGGTACTTGGCCACCAGCAATTCAAATGCCCGTTTGTCGCCCTGCTGGACGCGTTCAACAAGAAGCTGATCGGCTTCGCGTTCGCTCACGAATGGTTCACCTGCAGTGTATCTCTTGGTTTCGTCGTCACGACAAGCGTTGTATTTTACCTACGTTCGCGAAACTGCCGTGTGTTGCGCAGCGCATTCTGTGACCATCACTGCGCAAGAAACGTTCCTTGCACGTGATGCGCGCGTCGCGCGGGGAAAGGGTTGCACGCGGCGCGCCCCTTCCGGGGGCGCCGGCGCGCAGGCGGGAGCGGTATCAGACGCGCTTGAAGACAAGCGTGCCGTTGGTGCCGCCAAAACCGAAGTTGTTCTTCACGGCAACATCGATCTTCATCTCGCGTGCCGTGTTGGCCACGTAGTCGAGATCGCACTCCGGATCCTGGTTGACCAGGTTGATCGTCGGCGGGGAGACCTGGTGATGAATCGCCAGGACCGTGAACACCGACTCGAGGCCGCCGGCACCGCCCAGCAGATGGCCCGTCATCGACTTGGTCGAATTCACGGCCAGCTTGTAGGCGGCATCGCCGAAGGCGAGCTTGACCGCATCGGACTCGTTCTTGTCGCCCAGCGGCGTGGACGTGCCGTGCGCGTTCAGGTAATGCACCTCGTCCGGGTTGACGCCGGCATCCTTGAGCGCGTTGACCATGCAGCGGCGCGGACCGTCCGTGTTCGGGGCGGTCATGTGGAACGCGTCGCCGCTCATGCCGAAGCCGGTCAGCTCCGCATAGATGCGTGCGCCGCGCGCCTTCGCGTGCTCGTACTCCTCGAGCATGAGCACGCCGGCACCCTCGCCCAGCACGAAGCCGTCGCGGTCCTTGTCCCACGGACGCGAGGCGCCCGCCGGATCGTCGTTGCGCGTCGACAGCGCGCGCGCCGCGGCAAAGCCGCCGATGCCCAGCGGGGAGACGGTCGACTCGGCACCGCCCGCGAGCATCGCGTCCGCATCGCCATACTGGATCAGGCGCGCGGCCAGGCCGATGCTGTGCAGGCCCGTCGTGCACGCCGTGACGGCCGCGATGTTCGGGCCCTTCACGCCGTGGATGATCGACAGGTGGCCCGAGATCATGTTGATGATCGAACCCGGTACGAAGAACGGCGAGATGCGACGCGGGCCGCGATTGGCCAGCACCATCTGCGTATCCTCGATCATCGGCAGGCCGCCGATGCCCGAGCCGACGAGCACGCCGATGCGCTCGGCGTTGGCTTCCGTCACCTCCAGGCCACTGTCGCGCAGCGCCTGGGTTCCTGCCGCAATGCCGAAATGGATAAACGTATCCATGTTCCGGGCTTCCTTCGCGGGGATGTAATCCTCGGCGTTGAAGCCCTTCACTTCACCGGCGAAATGGCAGGCGAATGCGGAAGGATCGAATTTGGTAATGGTGGCGATGCCGGACTTGCCGGCAACCAGATTGGCCCAGCCTTCGGCGACCGTGTTTCCAACCGGAGACACAAGGCCAAGCCCAGTGACGACGACGCGACGACGGCTCACTATCTTTTCCTACGAGGTGCGTGAAGCGAAACGGAATCTCGCTTCGTCGAACAGACGAAAGCCACAGAAAGCAGCTTGACGGACCGGACTGGCCGGCCGCCGTGCCTTCTGTGGCTCGAATGAATACCGAGACGGCAGCAGAGACGACAGGCTTAGGCCTTGACGTGTGCGGTAGCGTAATCGATCGCTTGTTGCACAGTCGTGATCTTCTCGGCTTCCTCGTCCGGAATCTCCATGCCGAATTCATCTTCCAACGCCATCACGAGTTCAACCGTGTCCAGCGAGTCGGCGCCGAGATCGTTCACGAACGACGATTCGTTCTTGATGTCTGCCTCGGCCACGCCAAGCTGTTCAGCCACGATTTTCTTGACGCGTTGTTCGATATTGTCCATGTAACCCTCCAGGGAAGTTCGACAAAAAGTGGGCGCATTTTAGCAGGTTTGGACCGCAAAAAATCCGCTTAGCGGTCTTTGCAAGAATCGCGCCCGTTTGGTTTGAAAAACGACTGCTACGGCCGGCTTCGTAAGGCTTCTCCCTCGAAGCCGGAAAAAGCCTTTCACATATACATGCCACCGTTCACGTGCAGCGTCGTGCCCGTGATGTAGGCCGCCTGCGGACCGGCCAGGAAAGCCACCGCGTTCGCGATGTCTTCCGGCTGACCCAGACGGCCGAGGGGGATCTGCGACTTCAGCGCGGCATGTTGTTCTTCCGACAGGACCTTGGTCATGTCGGTATCGATGAAGCCAGGCGCCACGCTGTTGACCGTGACGTTGCGGCTGCCGATCTCGCGCGCGAGCGCGCGGGACATGCCCTCCACGCCGGCCTTGGCCGCCGCGTAGTTCATCTGGCCCGGGTTGCCGGTCGAACCGACCACCGAGGTGATATTGATGATGCGGCCGCCGCGCGCCTTCATCATCGGGCGCAGCACGGCGCGCGACAGGCGGAAGACGGCCGTCAGGTTCGTGTCGATGACATTGAGCCAGTCCTCGTCCTTCATGCGCATGGCCAGCTGGTCCTGCGTAATGCCGGCATTGTTCACCAGCACGTTCAGGCCGCCATGCGTCTTCACGATTTCCTCGACGAGGGCGTCGCAGCGTGCGGCGTCGTTGACGTTGAGCACGGCGCCGTTGCCCTTGAGGCCTTCGGCCGCGAGGTATTCACCGATCGTCGCGGCGCCGGCTTCGCTGGTCGCGGTGCCGATGACGTAGGCGCCCTGACGCGCGAGTTCGATCGCGATGGCACGGCCGATGCCGCGCGATGCGCCGGTGACCAGTGCAACCTGATTGTCGAGAAGCTTGCTCATCTTGCGTTGTTGCGTAGTTGCGTTCAGTTGCGGCGGCTTACTTCAGCAGCGCCAGTGTGTCCTGCAGCGATGCCGGATCGAAGATCGCGCCACCGACGAGGTTGCCGTCGATGCGCTTGGTCATGCCGGCAAGTACCTTGCCCGGACCGCATTCGATCACGTGGGTCACGCCCTCTGCGGCGATCTTCTGCACGCACTCGACCCAGCGCACCGGTGCGGCGGCCTGGCGCACGAGCGCATCCTTGATCTGCTCCGGGTCGCTGACGATGGCCACATCGACGTTGTTCACGAGCGGGATCTGCGGCGCGGCGAACGTCAGCGTCGCCATGCGTTCCTTGAGGCGGTCCGAAGCGGGCTTCAGCAGCGACGAGTGGAACGGCGCGGACACCGGCAGCGGCAGCGCGCGCTTGGCGCCCTTCGCCTTGGCGATCTCGCACGCGCGCTCGACCGCGCCCTTGTGGCCCGCGATCACGACCTGCGACGGCGCGTTGAAGTTGACGGCCTCGACCACGCCCGCCGATGCGGCTTCGGCGCAGGCCGCGCGCACGTCGTCATCCGAGAGGCCAAGAATCGCGGCCATGCCGCCCTCGCCCACCGGCACGGCTTCCTGCATCGCCTGCGCGCGGAAGCGCACGAGCGGCACGGCGTCGGCGAACGGGATCACGCCCGCGGCCACCAGCGCCGAGTATTCACCGAGGCTGTGACCGGCCACCAGCGCCGGACGCGGACCGCCCGCATCGAGCCATGCACGGTACACGGCCACCGCGGCGGTCAGCATGACCGGCTGCGTATTCGTGGTGAGGTTCAGTTCTTCCGCCGGACCTTCGGCGATCAGGCGGCCGATGTCCTGGCCGAGCGCCGCGGATGCTTCCTCGAGCGTCGCGCGCACGACCGCATTGTCGGCGAAGGCATTGAGCATGCCCACTGCCTGCGAGCCCTGGCCCGGAAATACGAATGCGAATGTCATGGGTGATTCTTTCCTGGATCTTTACTGGATCTTTGCTGGATTCGATCGGGATCTGCTTACATGCGCAGCAGCACCGCACCCCACGTGAAACCACCGCCCACACCTTCCATCAGCACGGTCTGTCCCGGCTTGATGCGGCCGTCGCGCACCGCGACGTCGAACGCCAGCGGAATCGACGCGGCCGAAGTATTACCGTGCTCGTGCACCGTGGCAACCATGCGCTCGTTCGACAGGCCCAGCTTTTTCGTGGTGCCCTGCATGATGCGGATATTGGCCTGGTGCGGCACGACCCAGTCGATCTGCTCCGGCTGCATCTCCGCGAGCGCGATCGCTTCCCGCGCCACCTTGTCGAGCACGGTCACGGCCAGCTTGAACACGGCCTGGCCATCCATATGCAGGAAGGCGTTGCCCGTGATGTTGCCGCCGGAGACATTGCCGGGCACGCAGAGAATATCCACATGGCTGCCGTCCGAATGCATCGCCGACGACAGGATGCCCGGCTCGTCGGAGGCCGTCAGCACCACGGCGCCCGCGCCATCGCCGAACAGCACGCACGTCGTACGGTCGTTGAAGTCGAGCAGGCGCGAGAATACCTCGGTGCCGATGACAAGCACATTGCGGTGCGAACCGCTGCGAATGAACTTGTCCGCCGTGGCCAGCGCGTACACGAAGCCGGAACACACGGCCTGCATGTCGAAGGCCGCGCAGTTGTTCGTGATGCCGAGCTTGTTCTGCACGAGGCAGGCAGTGCTCGGGAACACGAAGTCGGGCGTGGACGTGGCCACCACGATCAGGTCGATGTCCTGGCGGTCGATGCCCGCGGCTTCGATCGCGCGCTCGGCGGCCTTGACCGCGAGGTCGCTGCTGCCGACATCGGGCTCCGCCCAGTGACGCGCCGAGATGCCACTGCGCGTGAGGATCCATTCGTCGCTGGTCTCGATGCCCTTTTCCGCGAGCTGGGCGGCGAGTTCCTGATTGGTGACGCGCCGCGGAGGCAGATAGCTCCCCGTACCGATGATTTTTGCGTACTTGGTCATGTAGTGTCGGATCGTGTGGTCCGGGCCGCGGCTCGCTGCCACAAACGCCGCGCGCCCGGCGCCCTCTCGGACGCCGTGTCAGGCCGCATGCTTGCTGGAATGAGGATCGGGCGAATTTGTCTCCGGGCCGCCGGCGGGGTCGCCAGCAGCGGCGCTGGTGGCGCCGGCCTTGTTGGCGAAAGCCCTGGCGATGCGTTCGATGACGCCGTTACTGGCGGCATCATACCCGCGTTTGATCGCCCATTCAAAAGAGCGGGCGTCGGCCGAACCATGGCTCTTGATCACGAGGCCGCGCAGGCCGAGCAGCGACGCGCCGTTATGGCGGGCCGGGTCGAGCCGGTTGGCCAGGCGCTTGAGCACCGGCATCGCGATCGCGGCCAGCAGCTTGGTGAACCAGGAGCGGGTGAACTCGTCCTTGATCATGCTGCCGATCATCTTCGCCAGCCCTTCGCTGCTCTTGAGCGCGACATTGCCGACAAAGCCGTCGCAGACGACGATATCGGTGGTGCCCTTGAAGATGTCGTTGCCTTCGACGTTGCCGTAGAAGTTGAGCTCGGACGCGCGGAGCAGTTCGCCCGCGGCCTTGACCACTTCATTGCCCTTGATGACTTCCTCGCCGATATTGAGGAGGCCGACCGTGGGATGCGCCTTGTGATCGACGACGGCAACCATTGCCTCGGCCATGCGCGCGAACTGGAGCAGATGCTCCGGTTCGCAATCGGCATTGGCGCCAAGGTCGAGCACGGTGGTTCCCCAGCCCTGCTCGTTCGGAATCGTGGTGGCGATGGCGGGACGCTCGATGCCTTCGAGCGTCTTGAGCACGTATCGCGAGACCGCCATCAGCGCGCCGGTGTTGCCGGCGGAGATGCAGGCGCCCGCACGGCCTTCCTTGACCTGCGTCACTGCGACGCGCATCGAGGAGTCCTTTTTCTTGCGGAGCGCCACTTCCACCGGGTCATCCATCGTGATGACCTCGGTGGCGGCCACGACGGTCACGCGCGGGTGATCGAGCGCATGCAGCTTCTTCAGCTGCGCTTCGATGGCGTCGGGCAGGCCGACCAGCACCATCTCGGCATCGTCGTGACGGGATAGAAAACTGATCGCTGCGGGCACGGTCACGGACACGCCGTGATCGCCGCCCATGCAGTCGATGGCGAGCTTGATCGTCATTGTTTCCTGGTACGGAAAACGCGCTGCCGGCCCGAAGGCCGAGCGCCCAACAAAAAAGCGGCAACGAGCTTGCCGCTTTCCTGTTTCATACCTGACAACGTTCGCGAGCGAGACGCAAGGTCACGCCGAACGACTTGGTCAGTCGTTCTTGGTCTTGATGACCTTGCGACCACGGTAGTAGCCGTTCGGGCTCACGTGGTGACGCAGATGCGCTTCGCCGGTGGTCGGCTCGACAGCCAGGGGCGCAGCCGACAGATGGTCGTGCGAACGGTGCATGCCGCGCTTGGACGGCGACTTCTTGTTCTGTTGAACAGCCATGATGACTCCTTCGAGAATTTTGCGATATTAACACACGCACCCTGCACAAGGCGTAGCCGGGGCCCGGCCGGATGCTTCAACTTACTACCCTCTGACTGACGGCGCCGATGCTTTCATCAGTGCTTCGTCGTCTTCAGGCCAGCCAGCGCCGCAAAGGGCGATGGCCGCTTTTCCTCTTCGGGCGGCGCCTCGGGCTCCACCTCTCCATCCACACCGGTCACGAGCGACTCGTGCACGGTCGGACAGACTTCATGCTTTGGCGCCACCGGCAACGCCAGCAGAACCTCGTCCTCGATCAGTTCCAGCACCGAGAACCGGCGCGAACCGACGATCACATCCACGTCTTCGTCCTCGTCGGGCACGGCATCGGCCTCTTCGTCGCTGGCCATCACCTCGAACCGCATATCGGTGTCGATGGGCTCCGCGAATGCCGCCAGGCAGCGCTGGCAGTCCTGCCATACACGCCCTGCCGTCGTCACGTCGAGATACAGCCGCTGGACCGCTGGCGTTCCGGGTTCCGCCGCGTCTTCCTGGACAAAGCCCCGGATGGTATAGCGGAACGTCTCGTCGGGTGCCGTCGCTGGCGCGTCTTCGGCCGTCTCGGCTAAGATGCGCGGCAAATCGCGCACCGCGATTTCGCCTTCCGCGCTGCCGCCCTTGCGGCAAAACGCGAAAATGTCGGTCTCGCGCAAATCGAATTCAACGACATTCGCCACGTTAGCGACGTTTGCACCAGTCGGCGGGGTGGGCGGGGTCGATGGAGTCATGTTGATCTCCTGCGATACGCGAGCAGCTAAACGCGCGATTATACGACGCTTTCGTCCGCACAGCAAAGTTTACCGGCCTGACCCGCCAAAGATCCGTTCCACCGTTTTCCTTTCGCTTCAGATAGTTACTCATATGCCACACCCCTCGCGGCCTCCCCTGATCCTCGGCTCGAGTTCGCCTTACCGGCGCGAGCTGCTGACGCGCCTGCACCTGCCCTTCGAGGTGGCGGTGCCCGATATCGACGAGACCCCCCTCCCGGGCGAAGCCCCCGAAGCCACCGCGCTGCGCCTGTCGCGCCGCAAGGCCGAGGCAATTGCCGCGCGCCATCCGGGCGCGGCGGGAGCGCTGGTCATCGGCTCGGACCAGGTGTGCACGCTCGATGGCGCGCAACTCGGCAAACCCGGCACCCACGAACGCGCGCTCGCCCAACTGCAGCGCATGCGCGGCCGCACGGTCACCTTCCATTCGGCGTTGTGCCTGCTCGATAGCCGCACCGGCGAGGCGCAACTGGCAGACGTCCAGACGCGGGTGACGTTCCGCGACCTGCCCGACGCCGAGCTCGACGCCTACCTGCGGCGCGAGACGCCGTACGACGTGGCCGGCAGCGCCAAGGTGGAAGGACTCGGCATCACGCTGCTCGCGCGCGTGGAATCGGACGACCCCACGGCGCTGATCGGCCTGCCGCTGATCGCGCTGACCGGCATGCTGCGCCACGCGGGCTATCCGCTGAATGAGGTCCAGCCGGGGGACCGGCCATGAGCGGCACGCTCTATCTATTACCGAACACCCTCGGCAAGCGCGACGAATTCGATCCGCTGCCGAACGTGCTGCCCGCCGGCGTGCAGCAGATCGCCGCGCAACTCGACTACCTCGTGGCGGAAAACGCCAAGACCGCGCGGGCGTTCCTGAAGAAGCTCGGCGAGACGTGCCCGCTCGCCAGGCCGATCCAGCAGATCGAGATCCGCGAACTCAACGTCAACACGCGCGCGGACGCCCTCGGCGCACTGCTGGACCCGATTGCCGCGGGCCGCGACGGCGGCCTGCTGTCGGAAGCCGGCGTGCCGGCCGTGGCCGATCCGGGCGCGGATCTGGTCCGGCTCGCGCATGCGCGCGGCGTCACGGTGCGCCCGCTCGTGGGTCCGAGTTCGATCCTGCTCGCGGTGATGGGCTCCGGCCTGAACGGCCAGAGTTTTGCGTTCAATGGCTACCTGCCCGTGGATCCGGACGAGCGCGCGCGCCGCCTGCGCGAGCTGGAAGCGCGCTCGCGCAAGGACCGTCAAACCCAGGTGTGGATCGAGACGCCGTACCGCAACGGCGCGCTGCTGGAGGCGCTGCGCCAGCATTGCGCCGGCACGACGCTGCTGTCGGTGGCCGTGGACCTGACGCTGCCGACCGAGTCGATCGTCACGCTGCCGCTGTCGGCGTGGACGCCGGAGCGGCTTGCGCTGCACAAGCGGCCGGCGATCTTCTCGCTGCTGGCCGCCTGAGCCGTCGGATCAGCGAATCGCGTCGATGCGGGCCCCGCCGTAGATCATGGCCTTCATCGCCGCGGTGCCCATGGCCGCGCCGAACCGCTTGGCCACGCGCTCGGCGATATTCTCCTTGACCGTGTAGTCCACGATGTCCTCGGCCTTGAAGAGGTCGCGCGCCACGTAGTCGGCGCTGCCCACGCCATCGGCAAGGCCCAGCTCCACCGCGCGCTCGCCCGACCAGAACAGGCCCGAGAACAGATCGGGGTCGTCCTTGAGGCGGTCTCCGCGCCCTTCCTTCACCACATTGATGAACTGCTGGTGAATCTCCTTGAGCATGGTCTCGGCATAGGCTTTCTGGCGCGGCACCTGCGGCGAGAACGGATCGAGCATGCCCTTGTTGGCGCCGGCCGTGTACAGGCGGCGCTCGACGCCGAGCTTGTCCATCAGCCCCGTGAAGCCGAAGCCGTCCATCAGCACGCCGATCGAGCCGACGATGCTGGCCTTGTCGACATAGATCTTGTCGGCCGCGGCCGCCACGTAGTAGCCGCCCGATGCGCAGATTTCTTCCACGACCACATAGAACGGCTTGCTCGGGTACAGCGTGCGCAGGCGATGGATCTCGTCGTTGATGATGCCGGCCTGCACCGGCGAGCCGCCCGGCGAATTGATCTTGAGAATCACGCCCGCGGCCGTGGTATCGGCAAACGCGGCCTGCAGCGAGGCATTGATCGACTCCGCGCTGGCCGGCGTGCCCGCCGCGATCTCGCCCTCGAGCGTGACCATCGCCGTGTGGCGGCCCGACGTGCTCAGCGCGCCGTCGCCCTTGAAGTCGAACACCGCGAACAGGATCA
This sequence comes from Cupriavidus sp. OTU4054, assembly GCF_038440175.1. Classification (NCBI taxonomy): domain Bacteria; kingdom Pseudomonadati; phylum Pseudomonadota; class Betaproteobacteria; order Burkholderiales; family Burkholderiaceae; genus Cupriavidus; species Cupriavidus sp. OTU4054. The sequence goes on along the minus strand of NZ_JASATF010000020.1, from coordinate 40,081 downwards.
GCGCCAGGATGCCGAGCCCGATAAAGCGGAAAAAGATGCGCCAGCGCCGTGCCGCGCGCTGCTCGCGCAGCGTCGCCATCAGCACGCGCTCGAGCACGTCGCGCTCCCAGCGCGCGCCCGGCGCGCCATCGGCGCCCACCGGCGCGGTGCCGCCCTTGCCCGCCATGCGCGCGCGGCGTGCGTCGGCCTCCCTGCGCGCGGCTTCGTCGCCGGCGCGCAGGTCGTTCTCGAGCGGATGCGCGGCTTCGCGCGCCACGTCGAGCCGTTGTGCATCGTCAGGTGTCGTATTGCCCGCGTCGGCGGACGTCGGATCGACCGGCGGTTTCTGCTGTTCTGTCATGCAATGGACTCGTTGGGTTCAGACTGTGCCGCCCGTCCTTCATTGGTCTTCGGGCGGGAAAAAAGGCGGCTCGGGCAGCCAGTAAATGGCGCCATCGCGTTCCTCGATCCGGAGTTTGGCCAGCGCGGCGCCCCGGCAAGGGCCGCCCATGCATTGACCGGTGTCTGGCGCGTAGACCGCGCCATGTGTCGCACACATCAAGTATAGGCCCGCGCTATCGAAAAACTGGCCTTCCTGCCAGTCCATCTCCATCGGCACGTGGGCGCACTGGTTCAGATAACCGTGGGCCACGCCGTCGTAGCGGATGACGAAGGCGCCGACGTCGCGCATCGACTCCCGCGCGGCAACCGCCACGGTGAAGCGGACGCCCATGCCGCCATCGGCGAGGTCTCCGGACGCGCAGACCCGCCGCGCGCTGGCCATGTCAGGCATGAGTCAGCAGCCACCCGTGCAGGTCTTCGATCGACGTCGCGCAGTGCACGGGCGTCATGGCGCGCAGCGAATCCTCCGGGTGCGCCCCGTAGCACACGCCGAGGCCGTGCGCCCCCGCGTTGAGCGCCATCTGCAGGTCGTGCGTGGTGTCGCCGATCATGACCGTGCGTTCGACATCCTGCCCGAGCTCGCGCGTGAGTTCGTGCAGCATCGCGGGATGGGGTTTGGAAAACGTCTCGTCGGCGCAGCGCGTGGCGTCGAACAGCCTGGCGAGGCCCGTGGCCGCGAGTGCGCGGTCCAGCCCGGCCCGGGTCTTGCCCGTGGCGACGCCGAGGAAGTAATGCTCGGCGCGCAGCGCCTCCAGCATCTCGCGCGCACCGTCGAACAGCACGAGGTCCGCATCGCGCGTCAGAAAGTGATAGCGGTAGCGCTCGGCCAGCTTCGGATAGTCGGCCGGGTCGAGCGTGGGCACCGCATAGGACAGCGCGTCCTTCAGGCCCAGGCCGATCACGTGGCTGGCCGCGCTGTCGTCGGGCACGGGCAGCCCCAGATCGCGGCTGGCCAGTTGGATGCATTTGGCGATGGTGGGCGTGGAATCCATGAGGGTTCCGTCCCAGTCGAACACGATCAGGTCGAAGCGCTGCCTGGCCATTGGGGTCCTTGTAGGGAGACTTTTCGGCGCCGGGCCGTCAGGCCGCCGCGCCGGGCTCCCGCAATTGTTGCAGAAAATCGACACACTCCGGCGGCAGCGGCGCGGACACGGTCAGCGGCTCGCCAGTGGCCGGGTGCGTCAGCGTCAGCCGGTGCGCGTGCAGGAACATACGCTTGATGCCGGGACGCGCGTTGCCGCGCGCGAGCGCCTTGTTCAGGGCGAAGTCCCCGTATTTGTCGTCGCCGACGATCGGGAAGCCCGAATGGGACAGATGCACGCGGATCTGGTGCGTGCGGCCGGTCTTGAGCTCCGCCTCGAGCAGCGTGTAGCCGGGAAACGCCTCCACGCGGTTGAATACCGTGTGCGATGGCAGCCCGTCGGCCTGCACGCGTACCCGGCGCTCGCCATCGGCGGTGCTGTACTTGAACAGCGGCAGCTTGACGTGCTGGCGCTGGTTCGTGAACTCGCCGGCCACGCAGGCGAAGTAGCGCTTGTCCATGCCCGGCGCATCGCCGTCGCCCCGGATCTGTTCGTGGAGGTTCACCAGCGCCGAGCGCTTCTTGGCCAGCACGAGCACGCCCGAGGTCTCCCGGTCCAGCCGGTGCACGAGTTCGAGGAACTTCGCTTCGGGCCGCGCACGCCGCAGCTGCTCGATCACGCCGAATGCGACGCCGGAGCCACCGTGCACGGCCACGCCGGCCGGCTTGTTGACGATCAGCAGGTGCGCGTCCTCGAACAGGATCGGGAATTCGCTGGGCGGGGCTTCGGCGGACGTGGCCCGTTCGGCGACCCGCATCGGCGGAATCCGAACGATATCGCCGATCTTCAATCGATAGGTAGCATCTATGCGCCCCTTGTTGACGCGGACTTCGCCCGAACGCAGGATCCGATAGATATGGCTTTTCGGGACCCCGCGCGCAACCTTCAGCAGAAAGTTGTCGATACGTTGCCCGTCGCCACTTTCGTCGATCGTGACATACGCCACCTGGAGGGCGTTCGACGTGGAACGCGGCTCCTTTTCAATTTGATGGCGTAACTCATTCATTTTCAATATAATTTCCCCGCTGTTGCCGGCGAGACGCCAGCAACGCAAAAGCCAGTGTGACTTTGCGTCATTCCGCATTTTACACTTCGGGTTGCCGCCAGCCCGGCCCGTCCCGCGCAAACGCACATATATTCGCGCGCGCCGATGGGTGAATGACGGCATCAGCAGCACGCACGCGCCACGCCGGCGCGCAGGAAGCCGCCCACAGGCGACTTCGGCGAAGACGGCGGGCTCGTGGGAACAGAGCTATCAGGTAGATCAGAATTTGGATGCGGATGCCAGGTGGCATCCGCAAATGGTGAGAGAAGACCGCCTGCACCGGGAATCCGGTGCCGGCCGGCAGGTTGAACTGCCACCTGACTTGTCATGCCGGCGCCGCGTCGTTGATGTGGTTTGCGCCGCGCCGGCCTGACGCACGCGCCTGGTCGCAGAACTCCAAGAAGCAGCCAGCGCGCCCAGAAGGAGAAGTCAGGTGGGCGAGTGTTTCGCCTGCCGTGTCCGAAAAACTTGCTCTTTGACGCGTCTGGGCCGTCCCGGCCAGCCGCGGTGCGAGGCACCCATGCCGCAGGCATGCAGTGCTGGCGCGCCGCCGCTGGCATCCGGGAGTTCGCCGGAGCCGCTGCACGAGGAGCAGGACTTGTTTGGTGCCCCTCCCTGCCAGCGGACGACTGCCTCGACGTCATCGCCTCTCCCTCACCCGTGCCCTTGCCGGTTCGCATGTCTTGCGCGCCGGTGCCCTGGCAATTCTCCCACCCTGCTCTCTTTCCTCGCGTGCTCCATGGATCGTTGCGCGCACGGCCACCCTTTGGCTTTCGGCCCCGCGCGACACTGGAGTGAGGTATTGCGATGAAACGCATGCTGTTCAATGCGACGCAACAAGAGGAATTGCGCGTCGCGATCGTCGATGGTCAGAAGCTGATCGACATCGACATCGAAACTGCCGGGCGCGAACAGCGCAAAGGCAATATCTACAAGGGCGTGATCACGCGCATCGAGCCGTCGCTCGAGGCGTGCTTCGTCAACTACGGCGAAGAGCGCCATGGCTTCCTGCCGTTCAAGGAAGTCGCCCGCGCGTATTTCAAGGAAGGTGTGGACGTGCGCAACGCGCGCATCCAGGACGCGCTGCACGAAGGCCAGGAACTGATCGTCCAGGTCGAAAAGGAAGAACGGGGCAACAAGGGCGCCGCCCTGACCACGTTCATCTCGCTGGCCGGCCGTTACCTCGTGCTGATGCCGAACAACCCGCGTGGCGGCGGCGTGTCGCGCCGCATCGAGGGTGAAGACCGTCAGGAACTGCGCGAAACCATGGCGCAGCTGCAGGTGCCGGACGGCATGAGCATCATCGCCCGGACCGCGGGCATCGGCCGCGCGGCCGAGGAACTGCAGTGGGATCTGAACTATCTGCTGCAATTGTGGAAGGCCATCGACGGCGCCGCCGGCGACAACAAGGCCCCGCTGCTGATCTATCTGGAATCGAGCCTCGTGATCCGCGCGATCCGCGACTACTTCCAGCCCGATATCGGCGAAATCCTGATCGATACCGACGAGATCTACGAGCAGGCCCGCGCCTTCATGAGCGTGGTGATGCCGGACAACATGAATCGCGTGAAGAAGTACCGCGATGACGTGCCGCTCTTCTCGCGCTTCCAGATCGAACACCAGATCGAATCGGCCTACTCGCGCATGGTCATGCTGCCCTCGGGCGGCGCGATCGTGATCGACCATACCGAAGCACTCGTCTCCGTGGACGTGAACTCGGCGCGCGCCACCAAGGGCGCGGACATCGAGGAAACGGCGCTGCGCACGAACCTCGAGGCCGCCGACGAAATCGCCCGCCAGCTGCGCCTGCGCGATCTGGGCGGCCTGATCGTGATCGACTTCATCGACATGGAGTCGGGCAAGGCCCAGAAGGACGTGGAAACGCGCCTGAAGGATGCGCTGCGCCACGACCGCGCACGCGTGCAGATGGGCAAGATCAGCCGCTTCGGCCTGATGGAACTGTCGCGTCAGCGCCTGCGTCCGTCGCTGTCCGAGGGTTCGCACATCACGTGCCCGCGCTGCAACGGTACTGGCCATATCCGCGATACCGAATCGTCCGCCCTGCAGGTGCTCCGCATCATCCAGGAAGAGGCGATGAAGGAGAACACCGCGGCGATCCATTGCCAGGTGCCCGTGGAAGTCGCGGCGTTCCTGCTGAACGAGAAGCGCCAGGAAATCAACCTGATCGAGCTGCGTTTCAAGGTCAACGTGCTGTTGATCCCGAACAAGCACCTCGAAACCCCGCATTACAAGCTCGAGCGCCTGCGTCACGACGATCCGCGCCTCGAGGATTCCACGGCCAGCTACCGCATGGCGGAAGCCGCGGCCAAGGAACTGGAAGCCGATACGAGCTACAGCAGCCGCAAGAAGGAAGACGCGCGTCCGCGCCAGGAAGCGGCCGTCAAGGGCATCACGCCCGACGCGCCCGCGCCGGTGTCGGTGCCGCGCCCCGAGCGCGCGCCGCGTCCGGAAGCTCCCGTTGCGCGTCCGGTTCCGGCCACGCAGCCGGTGGCGGCCGGCGGCTTTATCGGCTGGCTGAAGGGCCTGTTCGGTGCCCGTCCGGCGGCGCCGGCGGCGGAGCCCGTCAAGGCAGCCGCCTCGACGCCAGCGCGCGGCGAAGGCCGTGAGGGTCGCGAGGGCCGTGAAGGTCGTGGCGAAGGCCGCCGCGAGCGTGGGGAGCGCGGTGAGCGTGGCCAGCGCGGCGAAGGTCGTGGCCGTGCCGGCAACGAGGCGCGCGGTGAACGTGGCGAACGTGGCCAGCGCGGCGAGCGTGGCGGCGAAGGCCGTGGCCAGCGCGGCGAGCGTGGCGAGAAGGAGCAGCGTGAGCCGCGCGAGGCGCGTGGCGAACAACGCGCCGACCTGCGTGGCGAACCGCGTGGCGAGCGTGCCGAGCGCGGTGAGCGTCCGGCCCGTGCCCCGCGCGATGCGCAGGCTACGCCGGCCGTGGCCCGTCAGGCGGATGCCGCCGCGGGTACCGAGGCCCGTCCGGAAGGCGGCCGTCGCGAGCGCAATCAGGAACGCCGCGAACGCCAGCGTGAACGTCAGCGCGAGCGCGGCGAGTCGCGCGAAGGCGAGACGACCGATGAACTGAACGCCGTGGCCGCCGCGCCGCAGACCGCGTTCGAGGCCATCCAGTCCGCGCCGGCGACGATCGCCCAGACGTTCGACACCGCGGAAGGCGCCGATGCGCTCGAGCGTGCCGAAGGCCTGGAAGGCGTGGCGACGGAAGGTGGCGAGGGTGAAGAGCGCCGCCGCCGCAACCGCCGTGGCCGCAACCGCTACCGTCGCGAGCGTGACGAGGCACAGGGCGCGGACGGCGACAACGTCGCCAACCTCGCCGAGGTGGCAGCGGGCGTGACCGAATCCGAGTCCGAGTTTGTCGAAACGGCCGCGCCGGCGGTATCGCAGCCGATCGCCCAGCCGGTATCGCAATCGGCAGTGCAACCGGTGTCGCAACCGGCGGCGGAGCCCGTGGCGCAACCCGCTGCCGAGCCGGTCACGGCCGTGGCGGTGCCGGCGGCCCCGACCCCGGCCGCCACCCCGGTGGCCCCGGAGCCCGTGTTCGCACCGGTGACGCCGGAAGCCGAGCCTGTTGCGGCGAGCTATTCCGCACCGGCAGCGGCACCGGCAGCCGAGCCGGTGGCAGCGCCCATCGCCGCCCCGGCAGCCGCCGCGGCACCGGAACCGGCGAGCGTGTCGCCCGAAGTGACGGCCGCCCCGGTTGCAGCCCCGGTTGCAGCCCCGGTTGCAGCCCCGGTTGCAGCTCCGGTTGCAGCCCCGGTCGCAGCCCCGGCCGCCGCGCCTGTTGCAGCCCCGGCCGCAACGGCCGGCATCGCCAAGGCCGCGCTCGAGCCGATGCTCGCCGCGGCAGGCCTGCAATGGGTGCACACCGACGACAGCAAGCACCGCGCCGCGCAGGAAGCCGCTGCCCGCATCGTGCCGGCACCGCGCGTGCCCCGCGAGCGCAAGCCGCTGCCGCCGCTGCCCCAGGGCCCGATGGTCCTGGTCGAAACGGGCAGCCGCCAGGCCGACCCGGCCACGCAGCAGCAACAGCAACAACAGCAGTAACGCGCCTTCGCGGCCGCTCTCCCGAGGGGCCGCGACAGCACGACGAACCGGCAGCGCCGCAAGGCCTGCCGGTTTTTTTTTGGCGAAACCGGACAACTTCCGGCGCACCGCAACATCTGTACTCCTGAACTGTCGCCCCAGGTGTATGCCCGTCCCGGCGCGGTAGTTTGACGGTGTCGGCTAGAATGGCATCCATAGCCGCGGCCTGTGCCGTCGCGAACGCCCCCGCTCATGACCGACACCGTCATTCCGATCCTCGACCTGCGCGAACATCGATATCGTTCGATGGTGCCGGCCATTCCCGCCCGCCTCACCCCGCCGACGGGGCTGGTGACGGACACGCGTGGCCGCATGCTGCACGACCTGCGCATCTCGGTGACCGACCGCTGCAATTTCCGCTGCGTCTACTGCATGCCGAAGGAGGTGTTCGACAAGGACTACACCTTCCTGCCGCACTCGGCGCTGCTGAGCTTCGAGGAAATCGAGCGGGCCGCGCGGCTGTTCGTCGCGCACGGCGTGGAGAAGATCCGGCTGACTGGCGGCGAACCGCTGCTGCGCAAGAACATCGAGCGGCTCGTGGAAATGCTCGCGCGCATCGAGACCGTGTCCGGCAAGCCGCTCGACCTGACGCTGACCACCAATGCCTCCCTGCTCGCCCGCAAGGCGCGCGCGCTGCGCGACGCGGGCCTGACCCGCGTGAGCGTCAGCCTCGATGCGATCGACGATGCGACCTTCCGGCGCATGAACGACGTCGACTTCGCGGTGCGCGACGTGCTAGACGGCATCGAGACCGCGCAGGCCGTGGGCCTCGCGCCGATCAAGGTCAATATGGTGGTCAAGCGCGGCACGAACGACGCCGAAGTGGTGCCCATGGCGCGCCATTTCCGCAATACCGGGATCATCGTACGGTTTATCGAGTTCATGGACGTCGGTGCCAGCAATCACTGGCAGATGGACGAAGTCATGCCTTCGGACGAAATCGTGCGCCGGATCGACGAAGCGTTCCCGCTCGAGATGATCGCCGCCAACTACACGGGCGAGACCGCCGAGCGCTGGCGCTATCGCGATGGCGCGGGCGAGATCGGCGTGATCTCGAGCGTCACGCACGCGTTCTGCGGCGACTGCAGCCGCATTCGCCTGTCCACCGAGGGCAAGCTGTATCAATGCCTGTTCGCGACCGAAGGCTACGACCTGCGCGCGCTGCTGCGCGGGGGCCATAGCGACCTCGAGGTTTCCAATGCGATCGCGCAGGTCTGGCGCGGGCGCACCGACAACTATTCGGAACAGCGTAGCGACCCCGCCGTGCGGCTCGCGCGCGCCGAACAGAAGATCGAGATGTCGTACATCGGCGGCTGAGCGATGGGCATCTCATGATCGACCGATCCGACATCACCGGACTGATCCTGGCTGGCGGCCGCGGCAGCCGCATGGGCGGCGTCGACAAGGGCCTGCAGACGCTGCACGGCACGCCGATGGCGCTCCATACGCTGCGCCGGCTTGCCCCGCAGACCGGCACCCAGCTCATCAACGCCAATCGCCATCTCGATGTCTATGCGTCGTTCGGCGTGCCCGTCGTCAGCGACGACGCGCCGGGCGACGCGGTCCGCTTCGACGGCCCGCTGGCCGGGATGCTCGCCGGACTCGTACGCTGCGACACCGCATGGATGGTCGCCTCTCCCTGCGACACGCCGTTCCTGCCCACCGACCTCGTTGCGCGGCTCGCGGAGGCGATCGTCGTCAGCGGCGCGAAGATCGCCATGCCCGTGACCCTCGCCGGTGACCGCCGCCAGCCGCAGCCGGCGTTCTGCCTGATGGCCGCGTCCCTGCGCGACAGCCTGCGCGACTATCTGGATCGCGGCGAACGCAAGATCGAGACATGGGCGGCGAGCCATCCGCGCGTCGATGTGCCATTCGACGATGCCGGCGCCTTCGCCAATATCAACACGCTGGACGAACTGCGTGCCTTCGAAGCGCGCTGACCCCGACCGATGCCTTCCCTGCAATCCGTTATCTCCTGCCTGTCCGACTACGATCCTTCCGCGATGTCCGTCGATCAGGTCGCATCGATCCTCGCCGACGTGATCGAGCCGATTCGCGGCATCGAGCAGGTCGCCATCCGCGCCGGGCTCGACCGCGTGCTCGCGGAAGACATCGTCTCGCCGATCGACGTGCCCGCTCACGACAACGCGGCGATGGACGGCTATGCGTTCTCGGGCGCCGCGCTGGCCACCGCCACGGCCGATGGCGTCACGCTCGACGTCGCCGGCACGTCTTTCGCCGGCGGCGCCATCGGCGTCACGGCTTCGGCCACGCAGGCCGTGCGCATCATGACCGGTGCCGTCATGCCGGCCGGGTGCGATACCGTGATTCCGCAGGAATTCGTTGAGGTGATCGACGACGGCGCGGGCACCCAGCGCATCCGCTTCGCCGCCGATGCGGTGCGCGCGGGGGACAACCGCCGCCTGCGCGGCGAGGATCTCGCCCGCGGCCAGGCCGCCCTGCAGAACGGTCGCATCCTGCGCCCCGCCGATATCGGCATGCTGGCCTCGCTCGGCATTCCCGAGATCAAGGTCCGGCGCCGGCTGCGCGTGGCGTTCTTCTCCACGGGCGACGAGCTGCGCTCGATCGGCGAGCCGCTCGACCCCGGCTGCGTGTTCGACTCCAACCGCTACACGCTGCATGGCATGCTGCGCCGCCTGCATGTGGACCTGATCGACATGGGCGTCGTGCGCGACGATCCCGATGCGCTGGAGACGGCGTTCCGCACCGCCTGCGAAAACGCGGACGCGATCATCACGTCGGGCGGCGTGTCGGTCGGCGAAGCGGACTTTACCAAGCAGACCATGTCGCGGCTTGGCGAAGTCACGTTCTGGAAGATCGCGATGCGGCCCGGCCGCCCGATGGCATTTGGCCGCATCACATCCGATGGCCACGATGCGCTGTTGTTCGGCCTGCCCGGCAATCCGGTCGCGGTCATGGTCACGTTCTACCATTTCGTGCGCGCCGCGCTGCATCGCCAGATGGGCGCGGAGGTCCCGCCGCTGCCGCTGTTCCGCGTGCGCAGCGCGGGGCCGATTCGCAAGAAGCCGGGCCGTACCGAGTACCAGCGCGGCGTGCTCGCGCGCGGTGCCGATGGCGAGTGGGAGGTCCGCATCACGGGCCAACAGGGATCGGGCGTCCTGCGCTCGATGAGCGAGGCCAACTGCTTTATCGTGCTGGGCCACGATCAGGGTCCGGTTTCCGCGGGCGGTGCGGTCGAGGTGATGCTGTTCGATGGGCTGATCTGAGTGGCGGACCTGACATGGATCCGTCACATTGATCACCAAAATCGATGAGCGCTAAGCGGTCACGCCAATCTGTCGTTTTTGTGCACCATTCGCTGGCCGCGTGAACGCACCAAACCTTGGAATTACGCATACGCTCCTTTGGCGGGCTATGCGGCCATAATCCCAGTCGCTACACTTGCAGCACGAAAATGCATACACCCTCCTCATCCCATACCCCCGTCATGAACCAGGAGATTGCTTACCTCCACCCCGTGAAGACCGCCCGCGCGCTGGTGCTGGTCTATCTGTGCTTCTCGGTGCCGATCGTGGCGATGGGCCTGTTCGTGGCCTTCGTCCGCTATGGCGACCTGCCGGGCATCACCGTTTTCACGGCGCTGATTCTCAACGCGCTGATCGGCTTTGGCCTCCTGTGGCTGGGCTGCAAGGCCTACAACTGGGTGGCCGCCCGTTTCGGCGGCATCGAAGTTCACGTCCGTGAACTGACGCGGCAGGACTGATCCCGCCGCGCTGCCATCAATCGGCTGTGGGCGCTGTGGGCTCGCTGGGCACTGCGGGCGCCTCTGGTCCCGCGGCGGTCCGCCCCGCATCCGGCTGCACCGTCCCCAATAGTTGTTCCGCCAGTTCCCCCGGTAACGCCTCCACGTTGCGCAGCTTGCGCTCCATCTGCCGCGTGCGGACTTCCGCCTGCTCGATATTGCGCGCCGCCCGCACGAGCGTGTCGCGCGTCTTGGCCAATACCTCGCCAAATTTCCCGAACTCGGTCTTGACCGCGCCCAGCACCTCCCAGACCTCGCTCGAGCGCTTCTCGAGCGCGAGCGTGCGAAACCCCATCTGCAGGCTGTTGAGCAGCGCGGTCAGCGTCGTCGGCCCTGCCACGGTCACGCGATAGTTCCGCTGCAGCAGGTCGGTCAAACCCGGACGCCGCAGGACCTCGGCATACAGGCCTTCGGTCGGCAGGAACAGAATCGCGAAATCGGTCGTCGCGGGCGGCGAGAGGTACTTCTCCGCAATCTTCTGCGCCTCGCCCCGCAACGCCACCTCGAGCTCGCGGCCCGCTGCCGTCACGCCCTCGACGTCACCGCGCTCCTGCGCATCGACCAGACGTTCGTACTGCTCTTTCGGGAACTTGGCGTCGATGGGCAGCCAGACCGGTTCGCCATATACATCCTTGCCCGGCAGGCGAATCGCAAACTCGACGCGCGCGCCCGAATTGCGCACGGTCTCGACGTTCTTGGCGTACTGCTCGGCCGTAAGCATCTGCTCGAGCAACATTTCCAGCTGCACTTCGCCCCACGTTCCGCGCGTCTTCACGTTCGTCAGCACGCGCTTGAGATCGCCAACGCCCTGCGCAAGCATCTGCATCTCGCCGAGCCCGCGATGCACCTGCTCGAGCCGATCGGAGACCAGCTTGAACGATTCGCCGAGCCGCTGCTCGAGCGTCGCGTGCAGCTTCTCGTCCACGGTGCGGCGCATTTCCTCGAGCTTGGTCGCGTTGTTGGACTCGATATCGCGCAGCTTCTGCTCGATGGTCGCGCGCACCTCGATGAGCCTGCGCTCGTTCGACTCGGTCAGCCGCCCCAGCTGCTGCGCGAACGTGTCGATCTGATTGTTCTGCAGCCGCGCGATCTCGGTCAGCTGCGACAGCAGCGCCTGCTGCAGCCGCATCATCTGCTGGCCCGCCTCGCCACGGCTCGCGCGCGCGGTCTCGTCGATCTCGTGACGCAGCTCGCGCTCCACGCGCTCGAATCCGCGCGACGCATCGTCGCGCACCTGCCCACGCAGTTCCGCCAGCGAACCGGCAAGCAGGCGTGCGAGTTCGACTTCGGACGACGCGGTGCGCGTGCGCGCCAGCAACACAACGAGTAGCGCCACGCCGATCAGCGCGACGAAGAACGTGAGGATTTGCAGCCAGTCCATAAATACCTAGCGACGACGTGGCAACACGTCGGGGTTGATGACCGAAGGCGGATGTCCGGCGTTCGGGCCTGCGTCGAGCGCGGCAATCAGGTTGTCGGCGGCCAGGTTCGCCATCGCGCGCCGCGTCTTCTCGGAAGCGCTCGCGATATGCGGTGTCAGCACGACGTTGGGCACCGTCAGCAGATCGGGATGCACGCTCGGCTCGCCTTCGAACACGTCGAGGCCTGCCGCGAAGATCTGCCGCGCGCGCAGCGCATTCGCCAGCGCCGCATCGTCGACGATGCCCCCGCGCGCGAGATTGATCAGCGTGGCCGTCGGCTTCATCTTCGCGAGCTCCGCCGCGCCGATCGCGTGGTGGCTCTCCGGGCTGTAGGGCAGCACGAGAATCAGATGGTCGGCCTGCGCAAGCAGTTCGTCCTTGCCGACGTAGCGCGCGTTGAGCGCCTGTTCCGTATCGGCGGGCAGGCGGCTGCGATTGTGATAGATCACGGGCATGCCGAAACCCGACGCGCGCCGTGCGATGGCCTGACCGATCCGGCCCATGCCCAGAATGCCGAGCGTGGCGCCGAACACATCCATGCCCACCAGCATGTCATAGCTCCAGCGCTCCCATTTTCCCGCGCGCAGATAGTGCTCGGACTCGGTCACGCGCCGCGCGGTGGACATCAGCAATGCCCAGCCGAAATCGGCCGTGGTCTCGGTCAGCACGTCGGGCGTGTTCGTCGCCACCACGCCAGCCGCCGTCAGCGCGGGCACGTCGAGGTTGTTGTAGCCGACGGCCATGTTGCATACGGCACGCAGCTGCGGCAGCTCGGCCGCGAGCGCGCCATCGATACGGTCCGCGGCATTGGCGAGCACGCCCGCCTTGCCGGCCAGCCGTTCGCGCAGCGCGGCCGCGTCCAGCACCGCGTCCTCCTGGTTGCTGTCGACGTCGAAATACTGCGCCAGGCGATCGATCACATCGGGAAAGATCGCGCGCGTCACGAGGATGGAAGGCTTCATAGCGCTCACACGTGGAAGAAGAGAAACGTCATCACGAAGAAGATCGGCAGCAGGATGGCGCCGGACCATGCCATATAGCCGAAGAAGCTCGGCATGCGCACGCCACGGCTTTCCGCGATCGCCTTCACCATCAGGTTGGGCGCATTGCCGATATAGGTATTGGCGCCCATGAACACGGCGCCCGCCGAGATGGCGGCCAGCGTCGATGCGTCGCGCGTCATCAGCGTGGCCGGATCGCCCCCGGCGGTATTGAAGAACACCAGATACGTCGGGGCATTGTCAAGGAACGACGACAGGATACCGGTGGCCCAGAAGTACATGCTGTCGATCGGCTGGCCATTGGTGTCGCTGACCATGTGGATGATGCCCGCGAACGCACCGTCGGTGCCGGCCCGCAGCATCGCGATGACCGGAATGATGGTCAGGAAAATCCCCGCGAACAGCTTGCCCACCTCGAGCATCGGCTCCCAGTTGAATTCGTTGCCGGTGCGCGCGCTGCGCGGCGTGACCGCGAGCGAGACCAGCGTGACGGCGATCAGCAGGCCATCGCGCACGGCCGCCTGCAACGGCACCTCGGTGCCCATGATGTCGAACACGACGCCAGGCTTCCACAGGCCGCTCATGAGCACCAGCACGACCACGGCCACCAGCAGCGCGAAGTTCGCCTTGCCTTCGATGCGGATGCCGGCGCGAGGTCCGCCCGAATCGGGCGTCGGATCGACCGGCAGCAACTCCTCTCGATTCACGTAATAGTGCCGGTCCACGAAGTAGAACAACACGAGCAGCACGACCCACAGCAACAGCGTCTCGGGCAGGATATGGCGCAGCGTCCAGAAGAAATCGACGCCCTTCAGAAAGCCGAGGAACAGCGGCGGATCGCCGAGCGGCGTCAGCGCGCCGCCCGCATTCGCCACGAGGAAGATAAAGAAGATGACGACGTGCGCCACATGGCGGCGGTTGTCGTTTGCGCGCAGCAGCGGGCGAATCAGCAGCATGGCCGCGCCCGTCGTGCCCATCACGCTCGCGAGCACCGTGCCGAGCCCGAGCAGGAAGGTGTTGAGCTTCGGCGAGCCATGCAGGTTGCCCTGCACGCAGATGCCGCCCGCCACCACGTAGAGCGCCGTCAGCAGCACGATGAAAGGCAGGTACTCCGCGAACAGCGCGTGCACGACGTTGGCCACCGCCGCGTGCGCGCCGAACGCGAGCGCGAATGGCACGAGAAACAGCGTCCCCCACCCCGCGGCGATCTTGCCGTAATGGTGATGCCAGACCGATGGCATCACGAGCGGGCACAGCGCGATGGAGAGCAGGATGCCCGCGAATGGCAGCCCCCACAGCGGGGACAGTGCCGCGCCATCGACATCGGCGGCGAGCGCGAGCGAAGGCATGACGCCAGCGGCCATGACGACCGCAAGCGACAGGAGACGGCGCGGCAGCAAGCGGAGGGACAGCAAACGGAAGACGAGCACCGGCATCGGCAGGCCTTTCCTGTGACGTAAGGAAGGCCCAGTGTAAAGCAAAGCCCTATGAGACTGGTCTCAAAATCGGCATCGCAATACCGCCAAATCGAGCCCCGCTCGCGCCTTATGCCTCGTCGACGAGAATCACGTGCACGCGATACGGCCCATGCGCGCCGAGCACGAGCGACTGCTCGATATCGGCCGTGCGCGAGGGACCGCTGATGATATTGGTGGCGCGCGGCAACTCCCCGCGCTCCGCGCGCATCAGCGCGAACGCGGCCTCGAGGTTCGCGACGATGCGCGAAACGGGCGCCACCGCGATATGGGTCTCCGGCAGCAGTGCCGCGGAGGCATAGGTCTGCGGCCCCGACAACAGCATCAGCGAGCCCGTTTCGGCGATCGCGCAGAAGCAGCCCGTGATGCCGACGAGATCGCCATGCTCGAGATCGCCGCGCGCATCGCGCACGGGCGGCCGCACCTCGACGTCGAGCCCGTGCGCCTGCCATGGCAGGTCGCCCAGCGTCTCCCAGGCAATGGCGCGGCGCGGCAGGTTCAGCCCTTCGAGATAGTGCGCGGCCGCGGCGGGCACGTCGGCCAGCGTGGCCACGCGATCGACCGTCGAGGCCATCTTATGCGCCTGCTCGGCGAACACCTGCGGGACATCGCCGCCCAGCGCGGGCTGCGGCCCCTGCGGATGCCGCGCGAGGTAATCCGCCACGGCTTCCCGCTCGCCCGGCCCGACCTGCGGCGAACGCCCCTGGGCGGAACGGATGCGGGCAAGGATTCGGTCGCGGGCGGCAGTGGTGTCCATGGTCGGCGGGCGGATAGGCGATGAGCGGTAAGCGAAGTGCGGTCGGGCGATTATAGGCCCGCGCGCGCCCGCGCAAGCCTCGCTCGCGCGCGCGGCGTCATGAATAATCCTAAGCGGCGCGCTGAACCGTGAACACCTGACGCAGGTAGGCCAGATAGCCAGGGTCGTCGCACATCGTCTTCTCGGGCGTATCCGACAGCTTGGCCACGGGCTGGCCGTTGCAGCGCACCATCTTGATCACGATCTGCAGCGGCGTATAGCCCAGGTCGTTGGTGAGGTTGGTGCCGACGCCGAACGCGAGCCGGCAGCGGCCGCGAAACCGCTCGTACAGCTCGATGACCTTCGGAATGTTCAGGCTGTCGCTGAAGATCAGCGTCTTGCCGCGCGGATCGACGCGATTGTCCGCATAGTGCGCGAGCATGCGTTCGCCCCATTCGAGCGGATCGCCCGAATCGTGGCGCACGCCGTCGAACAGCTTGCAGAAGTACAGGTCGAAGTCGCGCAGGAACGCATCGAAGCCATAGGTATCGGACAGCGCGATGCCGAGGTCGCCGCGATACTCGCGCGCCCAGTTCTCGAGCGCGAACACCTGCGAGTCCCGCAGGCGCGGGCCCAGCGCCTGGCAGGCCTGCAGGTACTCGTGCGCCATCGTGCCGAGCGGCGTCATGTTGTGCAGCCGCGCGAAGTGCACGTTGCTCGTGCCCGCAAGCTGCGGGCCGAGCGTCTGCCGCGCGGTCAGCAGCACCTCTTCCTGCCAGTCGCGCGAGAACCGCCGGCGCGTGCCGTAGTCCGCGATCACACAGTCCGCATACGGGGCGGCCTGCAGCAGCGCGAGCTTGCTATCGAGGCGGCGGCGCCCTTCCGCGAGATCGGGCTCGGGCTGCGTGCGGCGGAAGTACACCTCGTTGACGATCGCGAGCAGCGGCACCTCGAACAGGATCGTGTGCAGCCACGGCCCGCGGATCGTGATGTCGATCTCGCCGTTGCCGTTCGCCGACGGCGCCACGGTCACGTATTTCTGGTTGAGATGGAACAGCGCGAGAAAGTCGACGAAGTCGCTCTTGATGAAGCGCATGCCGCGCAGGTAGTCGAGCTCCTCTTCCGTGAAGCGCAGCTCGCACAGTTGCGCGATCTCGTCGCGGATATCGTCAACGTACGGCGTCAGGTCGACCTTGTTGCGGCACTTGAACCGGTACTCGACCTGCGCTTGCGGAAAATGGTGCAGGACCACCTGCATCATCGTGAACTTGTACAGGTCGGTGTCGAGCAGCGAGCGAATGATCATAACGGGCCATGAGGCAAGCGGGCGCCAGCACCCGCGGAGGCAGACATCCTAACCGAAGTCCCGCGCGCGGGCGCACACACCGGCCCGCTCAGCCGCCGTCGAGAAAGCGCTGCGCGGGGCGCGGTCCGTATGGCTTGACGCACCAGACCGGCTGCCGCGCCGGCCCCGGGCACGATACGAGCGTCGCGTGCGCGCGCGGCACGGCGTTCGGCAACGGGTCGGCAAACCGGCCCGACGCCGCCATGATGCGCTCCTCGTAGACGGCCTCGCCGTTCCGGTCGAACCGCAGCACCTGCACCACGCCGTCCGGCGACGGGCGAAGCTCGGGCCCGCACGGCAGGAACCCCTGCCGGCCGCAGTTGGCCATGCTTTCCCCCGCCGGCACCCGGATCACGCTGAAGCTGTCCCACTCGAAGGGCGTCAGGGACGACAGCATGACGGGCTGGTCGTCGCGGGCGCGCGATGCCACGAGCCGCGCCACCACGCTGTCGGTCGTGTTCGATACGGCCAGCGTCTGGGCCGACGCCTCGCCGGCGGGCGGGACGGCGACGGCCATCGCGATCCATGGCGCGGCAAGCAGCTGCATACGCGTGCGGGAGGAAAACAGCATCGGGCAAAACTCCTAAAGACCCGGGAAATATAAGGGAATAGTAGGCCGGAATCACTCGTCAAATGTTCGGAATGCACGGTCCGAGGCGGCGTTCCGGGCAGTTTTGCACCGGAAGCACATAAAGAAATAAGAAAACTGTCTGACCCAGCTATATAGAGTCGCTATCCTTGCCGGAAGGCTCGGCTACAATAGCGGTCTTTGAAAGGCCACGGCCCGCGCTCGCCTATGAGTTCAAGCCTGCGCGTTCAAGCCTTTGCGTCAAACCATTGCGCTCGACACAAGTGGCCTAACCAGTTTCCCCATCGAAGACCGCCCGTTTTTCTGGAACCGAAATGACTCACGTTGTCACCGACTCCTGCATCCGTTGCCGCTATACCGACTGCGTTGATGTGTGTCCGGTCGATTGTTTCCGCGAAGGCCCGAACTTCCTGGCCATCGACCCCGACGAATGCATCGACTGCGCCGTGTGCGTGGCCGAGTGCCCGGTGAACGCGATTTACGCCGAGGAAGACGTGCCCGGCGATCAGCAGCACTTCATCGATCTGAATGCCGAGCTGTCCCGTAGCTGGCCGTCCATCACCAAGACCAAGGCCCCGCTGCCCGAGGCCGAGGAGTGGAAGGACGCCACCGACAAGCTGCAATACCTGCAGCGCTAAGACCAACCAACAAGCAATACGAAAGCCGTCCCCACGCGCTTTCCCGCAATGCCGGGCACCCGGTGCCCACAACGTATCAGGACGAATATGGACTTGAGCATTCCCAATCCCGTGGCCGACGCGACGCAGCAAGGCAACGGTGGCAACGCCGGCGGCCAGCCGCTGGAAATCGACGCGCTGATCGTGGGTGCCGGCCCCGTCGGTCTCTTCCAGGTCTTCGAGCTGGGCCTGCTCGAGATCAAGGCGCACGTGATCGACTCGCTCAAGGTGGTCGGCGGACAGTGCGTCGAACTCTACCCGGACAAGCCGATCTACGACATCCCCGCCGTGCCCATCTGCACGGGCCAGGAACTGACGGACAACCTGCTCAAGCAGATCGAGCCGTTCGAACCGACGTTCCACCTGGGCCAGGAAGTCACGATCGTCGAGCGCCGTGAAGACGGCCGCTTCTTCGTCGAGACCTCGCTCGGAACGCGCTTCCTGACCAAGACCATCTTTATCGCCGCAGGCGTGGGCTCGTTCCAGCCGCGTACCGTGAAGGTCGAGGGCATCGACAAGTTCGACGGCAAGCAGCTGTTCTACCGCGTGAAGGATCCGAGCCGCTTCCACGGCCGCAACCTCGTGATCGTCGGCGGCGGCGACTCCGCACTGGACTGGGCGCTGGACCTGCACGGCAAGGCCGAGTCGATCGTGCTGCTGCACCGTCGCGATGGCTTCCGCGCGGCACCCGCCTCGGTGGCCAAGATGAAGGAGCTGTGCGACCAGATGGAAATGCAGTTCCTGGTCGGCCAGATCAGCGGCTACGAAGAGAAGGACGGCGTGCTCACCGAGATCAAGGTGGCCGGTGCCGACGGCGTGACGCGCCGCCTGCCGCTCGACGATCTGCTCGTGTTCTTCGGCCTGTCGCCGAAGCTGGGCCCGATCGCCGAATGGGGCCTGGACCTCGAGCGCAAGCAGATCAAGGTGGATACCGAGAAGTTCCAGACGAACGTCCCGGGCATCTTCGCGGTGGGTGACATCAACACCTACCCGGGCAAGAAGAAGCTGATCCTGTCGGGCTTCCACGAGTGCGCGCTGGCAGCGTTCGGCGCCGCGCCGTACATCTTCCCCGAGAAGAAGATCCACATGCAGTACACGACGACTTCGCCGAAGCTGCACAAGATCCTCGGCGTCGATTCGCCGGTGTTCGACTGATCGTTTCCGGTCGCGAAAGAAAAAACCGCCTCCGGGCGGTTTTTTTCTGGCACAAACCAAAAAGCGTCGCTATAATGCGGCCTCGCTGTTGAGCAGGACAAACAGCGAACCAGAGTTTCAGCAGCGACTTCCGACATGCATTCACACGAAAGCAAAACGTCAAAAAGTTGTTGACGAAACGAAGAGAAGCTGGTTATAATCTCTTTCTCAGCTGTTCCCCGATAGCTCAGTCGGTAGAGCGCCGGACTGTTAATCCGTAGGTCCCTGGTTCGAGCCCAGGTCGGGGAGCCAACCGATAGAGAAGGAAGGCCGATGCGAAAGCATCGGCCTTTTTTCTTTGGTACACGCTTCGTTTGTGCGTGCTTCAAGAATCCTCGATATCGAGGAACACGGCATCGGGCGCGCCGCGCAGTCCTCCCAGCCCAATCCCCTGCACGAACACGAGATGCCGCCCGACCGGCAGGTCCGCGGTCTCCAGCGTGCCCGATACCTCGGCCGTCGCGCCCGATCGCCGATTCACGCGCAGCACGACAGGCACGGCACCCACGTCTCCCGGCATCGCACGCACCGCGGCGTGCCCCGCCACCGCGATCCGCGGCACCGTGCGCCTGACGGGCGGCTGACCGCGCAAGCCGCGATCGTATCGATACCGATCGCTGTCGAGCGTCGCGGAAACGGTCACGACCTCGCCCTGTCGCGCGCGCGACGCCGATAACCGGATCTGCGCCACATCGGGACCACGCGAGAGCGCCTGTGGCGCACCGAGCGTGCGGGCCGCGTAACGCAGTGCATCGAGAACCGGCGGCAGGCTGGTGCGCTGGAATTCGTAGCATGGCTCGTAGAACGACTTCGCCATCTCGATCACGAGCGACGGCACACCCAGTGTCGCGCGGAACATGGCCGCCGCATCGCCATCGACGGCATAGCCCAGACGCTGCACCGCGCGATAGCGCGTGAGCCAGGCCATGCGCTGCGCAAGCGCGGTCATCGCGCGCGCATCGTCATCGGGCCACAGGATCCATCCGCCAAAGCTGTGCAGATCGACGTAGAGGCCCGGGTAATCGGCCGGCGCGGGCCAGCCCGCGCGCAGGTCAGACCGCAGGTCAGACCGCAAGTCAGACATTATGCCGCCGCGATATCTGCCATCGCCGTCACGCACGCCGGCGATGTATCGCACGATGGCCTGCGTCTCAGGCTCCGACAGCGGTGCCGGACCGCGATAGGTCTCGTCGCACGGATCGCTCGCCGATGCCTGCGTGCTGCGACCCCAGCCGTGCGGGAAATTGCGATTGAGATCGACGCCGGAATCGATCGGGGAGGCGGAACAATGACCGTCCACGACATTGAGATTCTTGCGCCAGCCGCCGCCTCGCGAGAGAACGCCCTGCTCCGCCATGACACGGCCATCGGGATTCGCGTGGACGATGATGTGGAATTCGTGGCGATCGAGCAGCCATGTCGCGGTGGGATCCTCACCATAGCTTCGCAACAGCCATTCAGCGAACCGCATGGCGCCCTCGGACGATGCGAGCTCCCGCGCGTGCAATCCCGCCGTGATCACCATGCGCGGCCTGTCGCGGCGCGGCGGGCCCGCACGGTTGCCGAGCACGAGCGCCACGATGCCGTGCCGGCGCGCGCGCTCGACATGCACCGGCAGGACACGTGCCGGCAGGATGCGCCCCACCAGCTCGCGCAGGGACTGAATCTGGCGCTGGCTCCACGTCTGCCCGACCAGCGCCACGCGCGCTAGCTGCGGATAATGCCGTTCGAGCTCCGCCATATCCGTCTGGATGCGCGCCACGCCGCGATAGCAGGCCGCCACGGCATCGAAGGGGTTTGACGCGGCCAGCGCGGCCAGCGATACCCGCGGATGGCCCCAGGCCGCCACGGCGCCGATCAACACCTTGCACAGCATCCCTCGCCAGCCACCCTCGCGCATGACATCCCCCGCATCGCAGTCGTGTGCTGAAAGCTATACGCGGGGATATCCGGGGTCCATCGCCGCCTTCCGAAACTTCCGAAGGGACACCGCCGCACTTGGCGGCGCCGCCTGACCCGTTCAGGGCGCTTTCACTTGACGCCCGACCCGTAAACCTGTAAAAGCTTACCGGCGTATTACTTGCGCAATATCCAAGGAAACAGGTAGGCCCCGCCAAGTTTTTACCTACGTAGGAAAATTTGGCCAGAACACCCCGATCGCTCTCTTGCAGGTCCTCGGGGGGCACCGCGGCACTCGCCGTAGCGTGCATACCTCAGTCGCCCAAGGCTCCGGAGCCGGACTGCGACGACGTTTCCCCCCGTATGAACCGCCGCTGCCCGCGGCATTTCCTAAAGGACTGAGTTGACTAAGATCGTTCTGAAACCGGGTGAGCCCGTTGAAGTTGCAATGCGTCGTTTCCGTCGCGCCATTCTGCAGACTGGCCTGATCGTGGAACTGAAGAGCCGTACGGCCTACGAAAAGCCGACGACCGAGCGCAAGCGCAAGAAGAAGGCTGCTGAATCGCGCCTGCGCAAGCGTCTCCGCATGCAAATGCTGCCGAAGAAGCTGTACTGATTCGGATCAGCAAGTAAAAAAACCGCCAGCAAGCTGGCGGTTTTTTTTCGTCCCGGGTTTCTATCTCAGCTCTTGGCCGCGATCAGCGCACCGGCCCCGATCAGCGTGATGCCGCCGGCCCGCTGCACGTTCGACTGCGCACGGCGCGTGGTCAGCCGTGTGGCCAGCGATCGCGCCAGCAGCGCGTAGACCATCGCATTGGCGCTCGCCATCACGACGAAGGTCGGAATCAGCACGACGGCCTGTTGCCAGAACCCCAGATGCGGGTCCAGGAACTGCGGCACGAACGCCACGAAGAACACGATGCTCTTCGGGTTCAGCGCCGTGACCAGCCACGCCTTGGCAAAGCGCTGGCGGCCGCTGCCGGCCTGCGACGATACCTGCATGGCCTCCGCCCTGCCCGCCGATCGCAGCGCCTGTACGCCCAGATACACGAGATAGGCGGCGCCGGCCCATTTGAGCGCGGTGAACAGCGTGGCCGAGGCCGCGAGCACCGCGCCCAGCCCCGCCATCGACAGCGTGAACGCGGTGAGGTCTCCGGCGGCCACGCCGGCCACGGTGGCGAAGGCGCTGCGGCCGCGATGCGCGAGCGCATCGCCGATCACGAGCAGGATCGTCGGTCCCGGGATGATCAGGATCACGATGCTCGTCAGCACGAATGCGAGCCAGTGTTCGAACGACATCTTTCTGTCCCCTGCGTCGAAGGTTGTAGTCGCCACAGCGTAGTACAAAGCTCGCCCGCTGTCTGCATGTCCCCTGCCGATGTTATTGGTGCTGCATTGCGGCACGCGACGATCGGCATAATGGCGGGTATTGCATCCAACGAGGCCAGCCTTGACTGCCATCCTCCAACTGCGCAAGGTGCGCAAGCTCTACGGCGACACCGTCGTGGTCGACGACCTCGACCTCGAAGTCCAGCGTGGCCAGTGCTTCGGGCTGCTGGGACCCAATGGCGCCGGCAAGACCACCACGCTGCGCATGCTGCTGGGGCTCACCACGCCCGCCTCCGGCACGCTCACGCTGTGCGGCGAACCGATTCCGCAGCGCGCGCCGCAGGCACGCATGCGCGTGGGCGTGGTGCCGCAGTTCGACAACCTCGATCCCGATTTCTCGGTGATCGAGAACCTGCGCATCTTCGGCCGCTATTTCGGCCTGTCTTCCGCCGTGATCGAGGAGCGTGTACCGAAGCTGCTCGAGTTCGCGCGCCTCGAGAACCGGGCCAAGGCGCAGGTGCGCGATCTCTCCGGCGGCATGCGCCGGCGGCTGACGGTCGCGCGCGCGCTGATCAACGATCCCGATCTGCTCGTGATGGACGAGCCGACGACCGGCCTCGATCCGCAGGCGCGCCACCTGATCTGGGAACGCCTGAAGTCGCTGATCGCCGCGGGCAAGACCATTCTGCTCACCACGCACTTCATGGAGGAAGCGGAACGCCTGTGCGACCACCTGTGCGTGATCGACGGGGGCCGCAAGATCGCCGAGGGGAAGCCGCATGAGCTGATCGACAGCGAAATCGGCTGCGACGTCGTGGAGATCTATGGCGACGAGCTGGGGCCGATCCACGAAGTGGTCCGCCCCTTCGGCCAGCGCTGCGAGATGCGTGGCGAGACCCTGTACTGTTACGTGCGCGAGCCCGCGCCGCTGCTGGCCGCGCTCCATGGCCGCGCGGGCATCCGTTATCTGCACCGGCCCGCGAATCTCGAGGACGTATTCCTCAAGCTGACCGGCCGCGACATGAGAGATTGAGATGAGCGAACAGGACCCCCCCAATACCGGCGTGAACCGCGCGGGCACCGCCTCGATAGCGGGCGCCGCGGCCGTGCCCACGCACTACCCCCAGCCATTGCTGCCGCGCAATGCGCGCAACTGGATGATGGTCTGGTATCGCAACTTCATGGTGTGGAAGAAGCTCGCGATTCCCTCGATGATCGGCAATCTCGCCGACCCGATGATCTATCTGTTCGGGCTGGGGCTCGGGCTGGGACTGCTGGTCGGCCAGGTCAGCGGCGTGTCGTATATCGCGTTTCTCGCGGCGGGTACCACGGCGTCCAGCGTCATGATGTCGGCGAGCTTCGAGGCGATGTACTCGGCGTTCTCGCGCATGCACGTGCAGCGCACGTGGGAGGCCATCATGCATGCGCCGCTCACGCTCGGGGACGTCGTGCTGGGCGAGATCGTATGGGCGGCCAGCAAGGCCGTGCTGTCCGGCGTGGCCATCATGCTCGTGGCGGGCGCGCTCGGCTATGCGAAGATGCCTGGCGCGCTCATGGCGCTACCCGTGATCGTGCTCGCGGGCATCACGTTCGCGAGCCTCGCGATGATCGTGACGTCGCTGGCGCCGGGCTACGACTTCTTCATGTTCTACCAGACGCTCGTGATGACGCCGATGCTGCTGCTGTCCGGCGTGTTCTTCCCGCTCGAGCAGTTACCGGAAGGCGTGCGCACGGCCACGGCCTTCCTGCCGCTCTCGCATGCCGTGGCGCTGATCCGTCCGTTGATGCTGGGCACGCCGGTACAGCACGTGGGCCTGCATCTGGGCGTGCTGCTGGTCTATGCGGTGGTCGCGCTGGTGCTGGCGCTGGTGTTGCTGCGCCGGCGGATGCTGAAGTAAGCGAAAGACGGGAAAGAAGGAAGGGAGGCCCCTCTCCCCGCAGGGAGAGGGCAAAGCCTTTACTGACCGAGGCCGCGGAGCAGGTCCGCCTTCAGGTCCTCGACCGACTCCAGGCCCACCGACAGGCGGATCAGGCCTTCGCTGATGCCGGCGGCCGCCTTGGCCTCGGGCGTCACGCGCAGGTGGGTGGTCGTGTACGGATGCGTGATGGTCGTGCGCGTATCGCCGAGATTGCCCGTGATCGAGCACAGCTTCGTGCTGTCGATCACGCGCCATGCGTTGGCGCGCTGCTGCTCGGCCGTCGCGCCCTTCAGCTCGAACGACACGATCGCCCCGCCACCGCTTTGCTGGCGCCTGGCGGTCTCGTACTGCGGATGCGACTTCAGCGCGGGATGGAACACGCGTGCGACGGCCGGATGCGACTCCAGGAACTCGGCCAGCGCGAGCGCGTTCGACGAATGGCGTTCCATGCGGATGGCCAGCGTTTCCATGCCCTTGAGCATGACCCATGCGTTGAAGGCCGACAGCGTCGGACCCGCGGTGCGCACGAACGGAAACACCTTGCCCATGATGAACTCGCGCGTCCCGACGATCGCGCCGCCGAGCACACGGCCCTGCCCGTCGATATGCTTGGTCGCCGAATGCACGACGACGTCGGCACCGAACTTCAGCGGCTGCTGCAGCGCCGGCGAGCAGAAGCAGTTATCGACGACGAACAGCGCGCCCGCGTTGTGCGCGATATCGGCCACGGCGGCGATATCGGCCACCTCGGTCAGCGGGTTCGACGGCGTCTCGAGGAAGAACAGCTTCGTGTTGGGACGCACGGCCGCACGCCACGCCGACACATCGCCGCCATCGACGTAGGTCGTTTCCACGCCGAACTTGCCGAGCACCGTGTTGAACAGCGTCATCGTCGAACCGAAGATCGAGCGCGAGCTCACGATATGATCGCCCGACTGCAGCGTGGCCAGCGCCACGGACAGGATCGCGCTCATGCCGGAGGCCGTGGCCTGGCAGGCCTCGGCCCCTTCGAGCGCGGCCAGCCGCGCCTGGAACATCGACACGGTCGGGTTCGTGAAGCGCGAGTACGTGTACGCCTCTTCCGAGTTGGCAAAGCGCTCGGCGGCTTCCGCGGCGTTGGCGAAGCAGAAGCTGGAGGTCAGGTACATCGCCTCCGAGTGCTCCTGGAACTCGCTGCGCAGGGTGCCGGCGCGCACGCCCAGCGTGTCGATGCCGAGGGCATTGGGATCGAACGGTTCGCTCATCTTGTGGTTATGGTCTTCGATTACTCGTTGGTGCCCGAACGCTGCAGATGCAGTTGCGAACGCTCCGTGTCGCCGCTGGCGCTGGTGCCGTCGCGATCGGCCTGGCTACGCGCGGTCTCGAGGCGCTCGAGGTAGGCTTCGTCGATATCGCCGGTGATGTACTTGCCATCGAAGCACGACGCATCGAAGTCGCGCAGCGCCGGGTTGATGTCGCGCACGGCCTGCTTCATCGCTTCCACGTCCTGGTACACGAGCTTGTCGGCGCCGATCATCTGCGCGACTTCCTCGTCGGTACGGCCGTGGGCCACGAGCTCGCTGCGCGTCGGCATGTCGATGCCGTACACGTTCGGGAACTTCACGGGCGGCGCGGCCGAAGCGAAGATCACCTTGTTGGCGCCGGCATCGCGGGCCATCTGGACGATCTCGAACGACGTGGTGCCACGCACGATCGAGTCATCGACGATCAGCACGTTCTTGCCCTTGAACTCCACGCCCATCGCGTTGAGCTTCTGGCGCACCGACTTCTTGCGCACGGCCTGGCCCGGCATGATGAACGTGCGGCCGACGTAGCGGTTCTTGAAGAAGCCTTCGCGATAATCCACGCCGAGGCTGTTCGCCACCTGCATGGCGGCCGGACGGCTCGAATCGGGAATCGGCATCACCACGTCGATATCGCCACCCGAGATTTCCTTGCGGATCTTCTCGGCCAGGTAGTCGCCCATGCGCAGGCGCGCGTCGTAGACGGGCACGCCATCGAGGCACGAGTCCGGACGCGCCAGATACACGTATTCGAAAATGCAGGGCGTGAGCACCGGATTGTCGGCGCACTGCTTGTTGTAGAGCTTGCCGTCGAGGTCGATGAAGATCGCTTCGCCCGGCGCCACGTCGCGCTCCATCGTGTAGCCGATGCCCTCGAGCGCCACCGATTCCGACGCGACCATGTATTCCTTGCCCGTCGGTGTATCGATGCTGCCCAGGCACAGCGGACGGATGCCGAACGGATCGCGCACGGCAAGCATGCCGTAGCCCGCGATCTGCGCGGTGATCGCGTACGCGCCCTTGACGCGGCGGTGCATGCCGGCCACGGCGCGGAAGATCACTTCCGGGTCGAGCGAATTGCCGTTGCTCGCGCGCTGGAGTTCGTCGGCCAGCACGTTCAGCAGCACTTCCGAATCGGAATGCGTGTTGATGTGGCGACGGTCGCGGCGGAACATTTCCTCGCGCAGTTGACGCCAGTTGGTCAGGTTGCCGTTGTGCGCCAGCATGATGCCGTACGGCGCATTGACGTAGAACGGCTGGGCCTCTTCCTCGCTGGAGGCGGAACCCGCGGTCGGATAACGTACCTGGCCGATACCGGCCGCGCCGGGCAGGCCGCGCATGTTGCGGGTACGGAAGACATCGCGCACGAGACCGTTGGCCTTGTGCATGTGGAAGGTGCTGCCGTTGGCGGTGGCGATGCCGGCTGCATCTTGCCCGCGATGTTGCAACAGCAGCAGGCTGTCATAGATCAACTGATTGACAGGCGAAGTGGACACCACGCCGACGATACCGCACATGCCAAGCTCCCAACGGAATGCAAAATTGCAAAGAATTCAGGGGGCGCGGCCCGCCCTGAGAGCGAACCCGCGTTGTTCGGAAACCCGCTTGTGGCACGGTTCCCATAAATCGATGTTCAGGTCCTCACGTACCTGGCCAGCTCCGGCGGCAGCCACTGCCGCGCGGCCTCGATGGCCTGGGTCACGTAAGGCCGGGAAACCGCGTCTCGCCAGAACGGTTCCTCGGGCAATTTCGTCAGGCTCGCGACCGTGACGATCACCATGATCAGCAACGCGCCGCGCGCCAGCCCGAAGATCAGGCCCAGCCCGCGATCCGCGGGCTTCAGGCCCGTGGTCTCCAGCAGCTGGCCGAGCACGGTGCCCGCGAGCGCCGCACCGATCCAGACCGCGAGAAACACCACCACGTAGCCCAGCGCCGTGCGCGTCAGCTGGCCGCCCGGCAGCGACTCGGGCATCCAGGCCGCGACCGTCGCGCCGAAGTGATACGCCACCACGAGCGCCACCACCCAGCCCACCAGCGCCAGCAGCTCCCGCACCAGTCCGCGGAGGATGCCGATCAATGCCGACGCCACCAGAATGAAGGCAACGCCGTAGTCAAAAAAAGTCAGTGCCATGCCTGTCATGGGCGCTACCGCGCGTTCCTCGAAGATGGGGCCGATCGGACAGCCTGCAATGGCCGCTTACTGTTCCACCAGCTTCGATGTCAGGCCAATGGCCCGGACGCGCTTCTCGGCCGCCTCGGCCGCTTCGCGATCGCTGAACGGGCCCGCACGCAACAGGTTGCGCTCGCCATCGGCAAGCGTCTTCTTTTCCACATAGGCCGGCACCTTGCTCTCCTTGAGCTTGGCCAGCCAGTTCTTCGCGCGTTCCTCGGAGGCGAACGCGCCGATCAGAATCAGGTACTTGCCGCTGCCGGTGGCCTTGTCGCCGACCTTGTCCGCGGGCTTGTCGGCAGGTTTGGCGGCGGGCTTGTCGGCAACCTTCACCTCGGCCGGCTTCGCCTCGGCGGGCCTGGCCGCGGCCGCAGCGTTGCCGCCCGTTGTGTTCACGATTTCCTCGCCGGCATCGAGCGCGGCATCGTTGCGCGAGGACGCAGCGGGGGCCGGCGGCAGCGGATCCGCCTTGCGCGGCTCGACCTTGGGCTTCTGCCCCTGCGCCGCCCCGTTCGCCACCTTCACCGCGATGTCTTCCGACACCGGGCGCGGCTTGTGTTCGAAGATGATGGGCAGAACGATGATGGCCACGGCCAGCAGCACCACGGCACCGATCAGGCGACGGCGCGCGCGCTGCTTCTGCGGGAAGTCGGGATCGAGGGTGTCGTCGGCGTACTCGCTCGACGCACTGGCGCGGCCACGCGAGGGAGGAGCGGAATCCGTGCGCGAGCGCCGCCCCCGCTCGGGATTGACGTCTCTTCCCGTCGATTGTCTCGTCGAATCTTTGCCCTTGCGGGACGAGAACAGCGAAAGCAGGCCCATGGATGCCTAGAAAAATGGTTCGAGGTCGATCAGCGTTGATCAGCGTTGATCAATTTGCCTGCGTGGCGCGGTATGCGAGCACGCCTGCAACCGTGTAGAACGATCCGAAGACCAGAATTCTATCATTCTCGGTCGCTCTGCCGATGGCGTCCCGATACGCCAGTTCGGGACTCGCAAAACACGCGGCCGAATTATCCGGTCCCGCCTCGAATCCGCTGGCCTCGAGTTTCTCCAGCAGTTCGGCCGCGCTGGCCGCGCGTTCGCTGGGCAGATCGCACAGGCACCAGTGGTCGATCTTGTCGCCGACGTGCTGCAGCACGCCTGCAATGTCCTTGTCGTGCATCGCGCCGAACACCGCATAGGTGTAGCGGAAAAACCCCATATTCTCGAGGTTCTGGCCCAGCGTCGCCGCCGCATGCGGATTATGAGCCACATCGAGAATCACGGTCGGGCGCCCCGCCATGACCTGGAATCGGCCTGGCAGTTCGACGAAGGCCAGCCCGTTGCGCACTTCCTGCGCGCTCACCGGCAGGCGCGGGCGCATGGCCTGCAACGCCGCCAGCGCGGCCGAGGCATTGAGCAGCTGGTTGGCCCCGCGCAGCGCGGGATAGCCAAGCCCGTTGAGCTTGCGGTCGCGGCCGCTCCAGTCCCACTGCTGGCGCTCCTGGCCCTTGGCGGCCTGATGCTGGAAATCGCGGCCGACGAGCCACAGGTCGGCGCCGATTTCCTCGGCATGCGCGATCAGCGATTGCGGCGGCATCGGATCGCCGCAGATCGCGGGCACATGCGGACGGAAGATGCCGGCCTTCTCGAAGCCGATCTTCTCGCGCGTGTCGCCGAGGTACTGCGTGTGGTCGATATCGACGCTCGTGATCACCGCGCAGTCGGTATCGATCACGTTGACGGCATCCAGACGGCCGCCGAGCCCCACTTCCAGCACCATCGCATCGAGGCCCGCCTGCGCGAACATGTGGATGATCGCGAGCGTCGTGAATTCGAAGTACGTCAGGCTGACCGGATCGGCGAAGCTCGTGCGCGCGCGCTCCACGGCCTCGAAGTGCGGCAGCAACTGCGCGTCGGTCGCGAACTCGCCATTGATGCGCGCGCGTTCGTTGAACGAGATCAGGTGCGGCGACGTATGGCAGCCCACCTTGTAGCCGGCCTCGAGCAGGATGCGCTCGAGCATCGCGCAGGTCGAGCCCTTGCCGTTGGTGCCGCCCACCGTGAATACCACGGCGTCGATGCGCAGGCCGAGCGCTTCCTTGACGCGCGTGATGCGCGTCAGGCCCATGTCGATGCCGACAGGGTGCGCGGTTTCCAGATGGGTCAGCCAGTCGGGAAGATTGTGGAAGATGGGCATTTCAGCGGGGCGGCGGAGGATCGTACTAGCGTTGGACCTGCGGGAGCGCAAACAGTGCGGGGCAACTGCGCGCTCCAAATGAAAAACGGCGCGTCAACCGCCCGCGCCGTTCCGTATTGCGGCGGCGGCCGTATCAGGCCACCGCGTCAGCCGGCTGCTTCTGCAGCAGCGCGAGCAGTTGCGCGATTTCCGCGCGCAGCTTGCGGCGATCGACGATCATGTCGATCGCGCCCTTCTGCAGCAAGAACTCGGCGCGCTGGAAGCCTTCCGGCAGCTTCTCGCGCACGGTCTGTTCGATCACGCGCGGGCCGGCAAAGCCGATCAGCGCCTTCGGTTCGGCGATCACGACGTCACCCAGGAACGCGAAGCTCGCCGACACGCCACCCATGGTCGGGTCGGTCAGCACGCTGATGAACGGCAGCTTGGCGTTCGACAGCTGGTTCAGCATGGCCGTGGTCTTGGCCATCTGCATCAGCGACAGCAGGCTTTCCTGCATGCGCGCGCCGCCCGTGGCGGTAATGCAGATGAACGGCACCTTCTGCTCGAGCGCCGCCTGTGCGCCGCGCGCGAAGCGCTCGCCCACCACGGAGCCCATGGAGCCGCCCATGAATTCGAACTCGAAGCACGACACGACCACCGGGATCGTATGGATCGCGCCGCCGAGCACGACCATCGCGTCGGTCTCGCCGGTTTCGTCCATGGCCGCCTTGATGCGGTCCGGATACTTCTTGGTGTCCTTGAACTTCAGCGCGTCGACCGGCACGATTTCCTGGCCGATCTCGTAGCGGCCCTCGGCATCCAGCAGCGCGTCCAGACGCTCGCGCGCGCGGATACGCATATGGTGATCGCACTTCGGGCAGACGTGCAGATTGGCCTCGACGTCGGTCCGGTACAGGACCGATTCGCACGCCGGGCACTTGACCCACAGCCCTTCCGGAATGCCCTTGCGGGTGGAGGGGTCGGTCTGTTGAATCTTGGGAGGCAGGAGTTTATCCAACCAGCTCATGAAAGCTCCTTACGGAATTCAGGCCGCGAATTTACCACGGCGGGGGGTTCCCCGCCGCAGCCAGCCCTGGTATTTCGCGGTTTTTGAGACTTTTAAAGCACAATTACCGATCGAGTGCCGTACGGATCTCGGCGATAAATGCGCGCAGCGCCTCCACGGCCTGCTCGCGCGGCGTGTCTTCCAGCAGCTGCACGATCCGGCTGCCGATCACGACCGCATCGGCCAGCTCGCCGATCGCGCGCGCGCTCTGCGCGTCGCGAATCCCGAAGCCCACGCCCACCGGCAGGTTCGCATGACGCTTGATCAGCGGAATGCGCTGCGCCACGCTGTCCAGGTCCAGCGCGGCCGAACCGGTCACGCCACGCAGGGACACGTAGTAAAGATAGCCGCTGGCCACGCGCGCCACGGCTTCGATGCGCGCATCGGTGCTCGTCGGCGCCAGCAGGAAGATCGGGTCCATGTCGTTGGCGCGCATCAGCGCGGCAAACGCCTCGCACTCCTCGGGCGGATAGTCGACGATCAGCACGCCATCGACGCCGGCCGCCTTCGCATCGGCCGCGAAGCGCTCGATGCCCATGCGCTCCACGGGGTTCGCATAGCCCATCAGCACCACGGGCGTCTCGTTGTCGGTCTTGCGGAATTCGGCGACCCACTCGAGCACGTGCACGAGCGTGACGCCCTGCGCGAGCGCGCGCTCGGACGCGCGCTGGATCACGGGGCCATCGGCCATCGGATCGGAAAACGGCACGCCGAGCTCGATCACGTCGGCGCCACCGGCCACCAGCGCGTGCATGAGTTCGACGGTCAGCGCCGGCGCGGGATCGCCCGCCGTGATGAACGGTACCAGGCCCTTCTTGTTCTGCGCGGTCAGTGCCGCGAACGCTTTCTGGATGCGGGACATGGGGTCCTCAACTCCTCAGATTAGGGTGCCGCTCGCAGACGCAACGTCGTCGTTGGCCGCGTCGGTGGTATTGGATGCTTCGGCCTGTGCGGCGTCATCCCCTGCTTCGGCCGCGGGAGCGAGCGCGGGCTGCGTCGCGGCCACGCGCTGGCGCGCCACGTCGATATACGTGGCGTTGATCTCGAAGCCGACGAAGCGCCGGCCGTGGCGCAGACATGCGACGGCCGTGGTGCCGCTGCCCGAGAACGGATCGAGCACGATGCCGCCCGGCGGGCAGCTGGCCAGCACCATGCGCTCGACGATTTCGAGCGGCTTCTGCGTGGGATGATCGGCACGCTCCGGATCCTGGCGATGGATCCGGGGCACGCTCCACAGGTCTTTCGGGTTGTAGCCGACCTCGAGCCACTTCTTGCCCTCGAACCGCGGGCGGCTGCGCGCCTTCTTCGTCTCGGCATCGTACGGAATGCGCACGGGGTCGAGGTCGAAGTAGTAGTCGCGCTGGCGGGCGAAGAAGCCGATGTTGTCGTGCACCGAGGAGTACTTGCGCGTGGTGCCGCCCATGCTCGGCACGCGGCGGTCCCAGATGATCTCGTTGATCATCGTCATGCGCTGCTTCAGCATGACGAACAGCTCCGGGGAGTATTGCCACGTGCAGAACAGGTACAGCGAGCCGCGCGGCGCGATCTTCGGAATCAGCGCGTCCATCCAGCGCACGGACCAGTCGAGATAGGCCTGCCCCGAGAGCAGGTCCGAATCGTTGCCGTAGTCCTTGCCGAGCCCGTAAGGCGGGTCGGCGACCACGAGATCGATCGAGCCGTCCGGAATGCGGGCGAGCCCCTCGAGCATGTCTTCCTGGTACAGGCGCAGATTGGGCGTGTCGAGCACGTCAGCGGTCGGGTCGGCAGCTTGCATCAGAATTTGATCCCGGCGCGTTCGGCCACGGTGTGCATGTCCTTGTCGCCACGGCCCGAGAGATTCACGAGCAGCAGCTTGTCCTTGGGCAGCGTCGGCGCGAGCTTGCACGCGTACGCGATGGCATGGCTCGACTCGAGCGCCGGGATGATGCCTTCGATGCGGCAGCAGTCGTGGAACGCCTTGAGCGCTTCATCGTCCGTGATGGTCACGTACTGCGCGCGCTGGCTGTCCTTGAGCCAGGCGTGCTCGGGGCCGACGCCCGGGTAGTCGAGGCCGGCGGACACCGAATGCGTCTCGATGATCTGGCCGTTCGCATCCTGCAGCAGGTACGTGCGGTTGCCGTGCAGCACGCCGGGCACGCCGGCCGTGAGCGATGCCGCGTGACGGCCCGTCTCGATACCGTCGCCGGCCGGCTCCACGCCAATCAGCTGCACGTCCTTGTGGTCGATGTACGGATAGAAGATGCCCATCGCGTTGGAGCCCCCGCCCACGCACGCGATCACCGCGTCCGGCTGGCGGCCCGTCAGTTCGGGCATCTGCACCTTGGCTTCCTCGCCGATCACGCACTGGAAGTCGCGCACGAGCATCGGATACGGGTGCGGACCCGCCACGGTACCGATGATGTAGAACGTGCTCTCGACGTTGGTCACCCAGTCGCGCATCGCTTCGTTGAGCGCGTCCTTGAGCGTGCGCGAGCCGCTTTCCACGGGCACGACGGTCGCGCCCAGCAGCTTCATGCGGTACACGTTGGCGGCCTGGCGCTTGACGTCCTCGGAGCCCATGTAGACCACGCATTCCATGCCAAAGCGCGCGGCGATGGTCGCCGCGGCCACGCCGTGCTGGCCGGCGCCGGTCTCGGCGATCACGCGCTTCTTGCCCATGCGGCGCGCAAGCAGCGCCTGGCCGATCACGTTGTTGATCTTGTGCGCGCCGGTGTGGTTCAGGTCCTCGCGCTTGAGGTAGATCTGCGCGCCGCCGAGCGTCTCGCTCCAGCGCTGCGCGTGATAGATCGGCGACGGGCGGCCGACAAAGTGCTTGAGCTCCCGGCGGAATTCGGCGTCGAACTCCGGATCCTTCTGGTAATGCGCATAGGCCTGGCGCAGCTCGTCGAGCGCGTGCATCAGGGTCTCGGAAACGAAAACACCGCCATAGGGGCCAAAGTGGCCGCGGGAATCGGGCAAATCGTACATGTCCAGTCTCTTCAGAGAGGGTCCCGGCGCGATGGCGCGGGGACGTAATGCCGGAGGGGCCGTAGGCGGGGAGCGGACGGCGGCGTGGCTGGGGAGCCGTCCTGCTTAACCCGCCTCGGCGGATCGGACCGCGCGCACGAACGCGGCAATACGGGCGGCATCCTTGACGCCCTTGGCTGCCTCCACGCCGCTGCTGACATCGACGGCGTAGGGGCGCACGCGTGCGACCGCCTCAGTGACGTTTTGCGCGTTCAACCCACCACTCAAAACGATGCGAGGAGCGTCGCTTGCGGTCGGGCTGCCTGTCGTTGCAGGCACTGTAGGTGCTGGCGGGAGCCATCGAGGGGGAATCAGGGTCCAGTCGAAGACGTGGCCACCGCCGCCATACCCTTCCACGAAGGCATCGAGCAGCAGGCCGGCGGCGTCGGCATATTGATGGCCGAATTCTACCAAATCGAGGCCCGGCCGAACACGGGCGGCGCGCATGAACGGCAGCCGGCAGCGGCGCGCGATCTCCGTGCATTGCTGTGGCGTCTCGTCCCCATGGAACTGGAGCAGCGTCAGCGGCACACGCTCGGCCACATGGGCGACCTCCTCGGCATCGGCGTTGACGAACAGGCCGACCACCGAGACGAACGGCGGCACGCGCTCGGCCAATGCGGCGGCGCGCGCCACATCGACATGCCGCGGGCTGCCCGGGTAGAACACGAGGCCGATGGCGTCGGCGCCGGCATCCACGGCGGCGGCAACGTCCTGCTCGCGCGTGAGGCCGCAGATCTTGATGCGCGTGCGGTGGGGCATCGTCACCGGCGGGGTGGAGGTTGGGCTATCTGGCGCCGTCATCGGCAAATACTCCGTGAAACAGGCTCGCGGACGTATCCGCGGCCGGAAGGGCATAAGGCTCAGGATACTTCACGTCGACCAGATACAGCCCATCCGGCATGAAGGTCGGCGCGCCACGCCGGCGGTCGCGCGCGGCCAGCAGCTCGGCCATCCACGCAGCCGGATAGCGGCCCCGCCCTACCGCGACGAGCCCGCCCATCAGGTTGCGGACCATATGGTGGAGGAACGCGCTGGCGCGAAAGCGCAGGAAGAGCCAGTTGCCGTCCTCGGCGAGCGTCACGTCGTACATCGTCTTGACGGGCGATTTCGCCTGGCACTCGGCCGCGCGGAACGACGAGAAATCGTGCTCGCCGACCAGGCACGCCGCGGCCTCGCGCATCGCCTCGACGTCGAGCCGCCGGCCCGGCGGCAGCATCAGGTAGCCGGCACGGCCGTGCACCATCGGCACGCGATGCGGGCCCGTGTACAGCGCGTAGTAATACATGCGCTCGTAGGCCAGGAAGCGCGCGTGAAAACCGTCATCGACGGGCTGCGCCCACTGCAGCGCGATCGACGGCGGCAGAAACGCATTGACGCCCCGCACCCACGAGAACGGCTCGCGCGACAGTTCGGTATCGAGGTGGATGACCTGCCCCAGCGCATGCACGCCGGTATCCGTACGGCCCGCGACGGTCGTCGCCAGACGCACGCCCGCGAAACGCTCGATCGCGTCTTCGAGGTGATCCTGCACGGTATTGCGGTGCGGCTGGGACTGCCAGCCCGAAAAGGCGGCTCCGTCGTAATGGAGGCCGATGGCGATGCGATTCATGGGGGTCAAAAGAAAATGCGCCGGAAGGAACGCTTCCGGCGCATCGTTCGCGAACCGCAATGATAGCGCAGCGCGGGACCGCTCAGCGCAGCACGATCCGGCTCAGGTCAGGCGACCTCGCGCAGCAGCGTGCGGGCCTCGGCCTGCAGCGGGTCCTGCGACTGGTCCACGACTTCCTGCAGCAGTTCGCGGGCCCCTTCCTTGTCGCCGATCTCGATATAGGCGCGCGCCAGATCGAGCTTGATCTGCATGTCGCGGCCGCCATCGATGCCCACCGCGGACAGCGTGCTCGGTGCCACGCCGTTGGTGTGCTCGCTGCGGTGCTCGGAGGTCACGCGCGACAGGTCGATCGGCTCCACGAGCTTGCCGTCCTGCAGCATCGTCGGCGCGGGCAGCGGTACCGTCGCTTCGTCGAGCTGCGGCACGCGCTGCGGTGCCGGCGCGTCCTCGCGGACGGTGTCCTGACTCAGCGAACCGCCCGCGGCGCCAAGGTCCGCGTTCAGGTCGAGCGAAAGGCCCGACATGTCGAACTCCAGCGGACGCGAGCGCGTCGGGGTGTCCAGCGCAGGGGCATCGAACGAGGCCACCTCGGCCGGGCGGCCGGCGTCCGACTCGGGCAGGTCGAGGCCGTCGTCGAAACGCTCGTCCAGAACATCCACCGATCGTGCCGCCGGTTCGGTCGCGTTCAGTTCACCACCGAACACGAGCGAGGCCGACTGCGGCGCCACGATGGGCTCCCCCGCGGCGGGCGCCGGAAAGCCGTCCAGCGGCAGGGCGATATCGCCGAGCGTCGGCACTGCCGCCGGCTGCTGCTGCAGGTTCATCGCCGGATCCTGCGTGCGCCACTGATCGGCGGCAGGCGTCTTCGTGTCCTGATCCCCGGCCGCATCGGGCGCGACCGTCAAATACAACGCATTGCTCGGATCGAGCTTGCGGCCCATCTCCACGGCCTGTTGCCAGTCCGCGCCTTGTCCGCCCGTCTGGGCAAACATTTCTTCTGCGATCACTCGGAAACCTTCCACATCCTGACGAGTGCTGTAAATCTCCATGAGTTTCAGGCGAATGGCCTGGCGCTCAGGGTTCTGCTGAAGCGCTTCGCGCAGGATCTCCTCTGCCTGCACGTCGCGCCCGTAGGCGATATAGACCTCGGCCTCGGCGATCGGATCCACCTCGGTCGCTTCGGGCGAGTTGCTGCCGATCCGGAAGTCCGCGCCGAACACGCTGTGCTGCGACGTGTCCACGCTCTGGCCGCCGGCCGCGCCGAACAGCGAATGGCCACCGGCCATCACCGTGCTTTCCTGCGAGAGGATGCTGTCGCCAAAGCCGTGGCCTTCGCTGGCCTTCTGCTTCTGGCGGCGGCGGTAGATCGCATAGCCGCCCAGCAGCGCGATGAGCAGGCCGGCCCCCGGCAGCAGCATCGGGTTCTCGAGCAGATCGTCGAGGAACGACTTCTCGGGCGGCAGCGGTGCCGGCGGACGCACCGCCGGCTTCGCCGGCGTGGCGGTGGCGGCAGCGGCGCCGGGGCTCGACGCCGCGGCGGTGGCCTGCGGTGCCGAAGCAGCGGCAGCCGTCACGGCCGGCGCTGCGGCATCGGATGCCGCAGCGGCGCCGGTGCCCGGGGTGGTCGTTGCGGTAGTGGTTGTGCCCGCAACCGGTGCGGCCGGGGCAGCCGGCGTTGTCGCGGTATCGGCCTTGGCCGGTGCCGCCGGCACCACGGTCGGCGCGGGCGCCGGTGCAGCGTTGGTGGCCGTGCTGGCAGCGCCGGCGGTGGCTGCGGCGGCAGCCGTCGCGGCGGCAGCAGACGACTTGGCCGCGTCATTGGCCTGCGCGAGCTTCGAGATCTCCGCGTTCTTCAGCTCCATCAGGCGCTGCATGTCGGTGACGTTCTTCTCGAGCTGCGCGAGCTTCGACTCGGCTTCCTTGAGCTTGCGCTCGTTGGCGACATTGGCTTCGGCCTGGGCATTCGCCTTGGCCTGTGCGCCCTGCTCGCCCTTGCTGAGCTTGAGTTCGTCGCGCGGGCCGGCGGCCGGTGCGGCCTGTTCCTGCACGCGTGCCGTCACGGCACCCGATTGCTCGCGGCCCGTGCCGCTCTCGACGGACTTGGCTGCAGCCGCGGCGGCCAGGCGCGCGCGGTAGCTGTCGAAGCCCTGCGTGCGAGCGACCACTTCGCGGCGCGCTTCACGGGGGCTCACGGACTGCGCCTGCTCGGTCGTCGGGACCTTGAGGACCGCGCCGGACTTGATGCGGTTGATATTGCCGCCGATGAACGCGTTCGGATTGTTCCGATACAGCGCGAGCAGCATCTGGTCGAGCGAGACGGACTCCGCACCCTGGGTCGCTTCGCCGGCGATGGACGACAGCGTGTCGCCACGCTGCACGGTGTAGCTGCCGGCGACGGCGGCCTCGGTGGCGGGAGGCGCGGCCGGTGCGGGCTGCTGCGCGCGGCGCTGCGGGCGCTGGCGCGGCTGTGCGGGTTCGGCACCCGGATTGGCGCCGGCACCGGCGATCGGCGCGGCCGACGGCGTCGGGGCGGCCAGCGGTGCGGGCGCGGCATTGTTCTCGGCGGGCGAAGCGTCCGGCGTCGCCGCCTGCACGACCGTGGTCGGCGCGAACGACTGCGGCGAAGGCTTGCTGCCGGCCGGATCGAGCAGGAACGTGTACGCGCGCGTCACCTTGCCGCTCGACCAGGCCATATCGACGAGGATATCGACGAACGGCTCGCTGATCGGCT
The DNA here is from genome assembly GCF_038440175.1 of Cupriavidus sp. OTU4054. Lineage (NCBI taxonomy): Bacteria > Pseudomonadati > Pseudomonadota > Betaproteobacteria > Burkholderiales > Burkholderiaceae > Cupriavidus > Cupriavidus sp. OTU4054. The sequence continues at coordinate 2,068 of NZ_JASATF010000020.1, read as the reverse complement.
GGTTGGAGCGCACGTAGGCGACGTAGCTGCCGTTCGGACGGCGCTCGACGTTGACGCGCACGCTGCCGACGGCCGGCAGGTACGTGAGTCCCGCACGCGCATAGGCGGCCGGGGACGCGAGCTTGACGACGAGGCTCTCGGCCTCTTCCGGCGCGACGCCACTGATATCGATTTCAGCCTGAAGCGGTTGCCCCAGGCTCGACTGTACCCGTAGTTGTCCAAACCCTGCGGCATACGCGGCCGGCTGTACAAGCAGCAGACCGAGAGCCGTCACGGCCAGCGTTGACCAGCGCTGACGGACAGTAGGCGCATCTTTCCGGCGATGTAGGTTCACACTCACCTCGTGCTCCGTTTGTTTTCTAATGAACAGAATTGACCCGACCCCAAAAACAGGCGCGCCCGATCGAGGGTGACCTCCCCCCTCGGCATGGGCTTATGCCGGCTGTATTGTGACGCAACCCTGCGAAAAAAACGCGCCGGAACGTAACAACGCCGCGCGGGGGCGCGGCGTTGCGAGGAAAGTGACCCATTTTGTTGCCTGGCCGCAACGCCGATGCTCGCGTTGCAGCCGGGCAGCCGGAACGGTCAGGCTTCGATCAGAATGCGCAGCATACGACGCAGCGGTTCGGCCGCGCCCCACAGCAGCTGATCGCCCACGGTGAACGCGGACAGGTACTCGCCCCCCATCTGCATCTTGCGCAGACGGCCCACCGGAATGGTCAGCGTGCCGGTCACGGCAGCGGGCGTGAGGTCGGTCATGCTGGCCTCGCGCGTATTGGGCACGACCTTCGCCCACTGGTTGTTCGCGGCGAGCATGCCTTCGATCTCGTCGATCGGCACATCCTTGCGCAGCTTGATAGTGAGCGCTTGCGAATGGCAACGCATCGCACCGATCCGCACGCACAGGCCGTCTACGGCGATCGGGGCCGCGCCGGTGGCGCCCACGAAGCCTTCGCCACGGCCGAGAATCTTGTTGGTCTCGGCGCCGCCCTTCCACTCTTCGCGCGACACGCCGTTGCCCAGGTCCTTGTCGATCCAGGGAATCAGGTTGCCGGCCAGCGGCACGCCGAATTGCTTGGTCTCGTCCGCGGACAGGCCATGCTGGGTCGCCAGGATCTGGCGGTCGATCTCGAGGATCGCCGAAGCCGGGTCGTCGAGCAGCGGCTTGACCGCGGCGTTGAGCGTGCCGAACTGGGTCAGCAGTTCGCGCATGTGCTGCGCGCCGCCACCCGAGGCCGCCTGGTACGTCATGGAGGTCATCCACTCGATGAGGTCGTGCTGGAACAGGCCGCCGAGGCCCATCATCATGCAGCTCACCGTGCAGTTGCCGCCGATGAAATTCTTTACGCCCTTGCCCAGCGCATCCTTGATCACGCCGAGGTTGACCGGATCGAGCACGATGATCGCATCGTCCTTCATGCGCAGCGACGAGGCCGCGTCGATCCAGTAGCCGTTCCAGCCGGCCGCGCGCAGGCGCGGGAAGACGTCGTTGGTGTAGTCGCCGCCCTGGGCGGTCAGCACCACGTCGCACTTCTTCAGCGCCTCGATGTCGTTGGCATCCTTGAGCGTGGTTTCATTCTTCGCCATCGCCGGCGCCTTGCCGCCAGCGTTGGACGTGCTGAAGAAAATGGGCTCGATATGGTCGAAATCGCGCTCTTCCTGCATGCGTTGCATCAGGACGCTGCCAACCATTCCCCGCCAACCGACGAGACCTACAATCATGACAAACCTCGGATGTGATGTGAACTTCCCCGCCATTTTCCTCGCCCGGCGTGGCTGCGCGGGGAAGACGGGCAGGCACGACGAACGATCTAGGGGATCGTTTTGGTAATGGTTTTAATCGTCGTTGCGGTAACCGCGGGGCCATGCGACTCCACGCCGCCCGAATCAGGGGTGACGATATCACGCGTGGTGATAGCAGCGATGGAGAGTGCAGTCTGGATAGACTGGGAGATGACCATGCGGGGGAGTCTACACGATATTTTGCGGCGATGCCGCACGGAAATACGACGGCGCGGGGCCGGGGGGCCCCCCCGGCGGATTCGACAGAAGACGCGGGGGGGTCGGG